>JASEGY010000591.1 GCA_030019105.1 bacterium
AGTAAGTTACAAAGCATTCATTCTGGGAAAAGCTGAGAACTTACTACTGTCCAGTCAGAAAAAGAACTGCGCAAGGCCATCCTTGATAACCTGCGTGATTTCTTTCTGGAATTTGGTAAAAATCTTTCCTTTGTCGGTGAAGAATATCCTCTGGTAGTAGATAACGAAACATTCAGAATTGATTTACTCTTTTTTCACCGTGAACTCAAATGTCTTGTGCCTGTTGAATTAAAGATAGGTGAATTCAAGCCTGAGTATGTTGGCAAGATGCAATTTTACCTGGGGGCTCTTGATGAACAGATAAAACTGCATCATGAGAATCCGTCTGTTGGCTTAATCCTCTGCCGTTCCAAGAAAGATAGTGTTGTTCGATTGACTCTTGGCAAAACCCATAAACCAATAAAGATTTCCGTCTATCAGACTAAGCTGCCGGACAAGAAACTTATCCAGCAGAGATTAGAAAAGATTAAATTCCCAGAGAAATTATTAACCAGCGACAGTTCTTAAAACCATCTCCGGCATGGTTCAAATCAGGGTAATACTTGATAGCCTCATCTAATTCTACAACCCTTTACAAGGAAAGGCGTTTCTGTTGTTGGCTGCACCGTAAAGTATTACCCTACCACTTTGGATATTGAACCATGCCAAAATTTGTTGACATTTAGCTGTTTTCTTGCTAAACTTCAACTGTGCACTAATTGTGCACCTGACAAGGTAAAATAAGGGATAACACGGTCAAAAATGTTATCCTTGACTGTTGCTTTTTTCAAGTAAAATCAAGCATTAACAAAAACGGGATAATAACCGGCGGCGACCTGCATAGGGATTCGGAAATAAATAACTTACCCAATGTGGTAAGGTTCAAGGTTCAAGGTTCAAGGTTAAAGAGCGACCAACTGTGAACCCTGAACCGTGAACCGTGAACCGTGAACCTGAGTAGATATGTTGGGTATATTATTTTCTTCCAAGTCCCATATACTTCCTAAACCGCCTGCCGCAGGTTCGAGCCCTGCCGGGCGCACCAAGATCATAGATGTCTGAACCTTACCCCTCATACCTCCCACTTATAGAAAGCAGCAAATTTCACTCGAAGGTAGAAACTGCCTGGTCATGGCTTTCAAATTGCCGGCTTTGTCCCCGCAAATGCGGGGTCAATCGGCTTGAAGGAGAGGAAGGGTTTTGCCGGTCTACTTCTGAGTTGGTTGTCTCTTCGGCAGCCCCGCACTTTGGGGAAGAACCACCTCTGGTTGGCCGGAAGGGCTCAGGGACTATATTTTTCACTAATTGTAATCTGGGCTGTCTCTATTGTCAGAATTATGATATTAGCCACTTAGGTTATGGACGCCCGGTTTCTGTTCAGGACCTGGCGGATATGATGCTCTCGCTTCAGGGTATGGGCTGTCACAATATTAACTTAGTTACTCCCACCCATTTTGTTCCTCAAATTTTGAAGGCCTTAGGATTGGCTGCCAATCAAGGACTAAGGCTACCGATTGTTTACAATTGTGGTGGTTACGAAAACATTGAGACATTGAAACTTCTCGATGGGATTATTGATATTTATATGCCTGATGCTAAATATGCCGACAAAAAGGTCTCGGCTGAATACTCAAAAGCCCCTGATTATCCTGAAGCAATGAAAACAGTCTTGAAGGAAATGCACCGGCAAGTGGGTGATCTGGTAATCGATGAACAGGGAATAGCCCCAAGAGGATTGCTTATCCGTCACCTGGTGCTTCCCCATGGTCTGGCCGGGACAGCAGGAATAATGCACTTCATTGCGCAAGATATTTCCAGGAACAGCTATGTAAATATCATGGCCCAATATCGACCTGAATATGAAGCCCGGAAATATCCTCTCCTGTCCAGGTCAATTACCCGGGAGGAATATCAGAATGCACTGAATATAGCCAGAGCCGAAGGACTTCACCGAGGTTTTCCTGATGCAGATACCTATTGGTCAATATATCTTTAGGCCATCCCCTATTCACCGCTTAAATCCGGTTCTCAAATTGGGTTATGTTGGAGACCGTTTTCAAAATGGGACTTGATCGTGATTAACAACATTCCCTAAAGTCATGGATCACGCCACCTTTGCAGGATTCCA
>JASEGY010000592.1 GCA_030019105.1 bacterium
CAATCGTAACATTCTCGCGGACAACGCAAATGTTGCGGGGTAATAGTATAACGGCATAATTTCTGAGTCAGACTTTCCTGGATAACTGAGCAGCTACTATTTTAGTGTAGCATACCAGCCCGGTTTTGTCAAGAAATCCGTTTGAATCTCTTTTCCAGTTCGTTCAGACTTAGTTTTATCACGGTTGGCCGGCCGTGAGGGCAAGTGTAAGGGAGGGTAGTCTGCGAAAGCTGGGAAATAAGGGCCTCGATCTCCGGTGGACTGAGTTTGTCACCGGCCCGGATGGCGGAATGACAGGCAACCAGGATGAGCATCTTCTCCTTGATGGCCTGAATATCTTTGGTCTTCTCCATAGTTTGCAGATCATGCAGAAGGTCAAAGATCAGCTCTTTTGGGTTTCTCTTTTCAGCAATAGCCGGCACAGCCCTGAGCAGAAAGGTCTTTTGACCGAACTCTTCTATCTGAAAACCAAAGGAATTGAAAATATCCCTATTCTCAATTAATATTGCTGCCTGGGCGTAATCCGTCTCCAGTGTGATGGGAATAAGCAGAAGCTGGGAGTTTACCTGCGCTTGCCCGGCTTCTTTCATTAATTTTTCGTAGGCCACCCTTTCCGCGGCGGCATGTTGATCAATGATCGATATGCCTTCTTCATCCTGGGCCACAATGTAGGTATTATAAATTTGAGCCAGGGGATAAAGCCTGGTCCGGCTAAACATCGAGACCTGTTGGGAAAAAGGGATGCCTCCGGTGTCAGGAGAAAAACCCAGCGACTCAGAGAAAGGCCCTTGATCCCCTGTTCCCCTGCTCCTCCGCTCCTCTGCTCCCCTGCTCCCCTGCTCCGTTTGCCGGCTAAAGTAGGTCTCCATCGCCCCTTTTATCCTGGCCTCCCGGCCAGGCTCACCAATCCCCGGAGCAGGCGCTTCAACGACCCGGGGAATAAGGTCAGTCCCGGACAGGGCCTCCCGGACGGCTTGTTCTATACCGTCATGGACCTCCCTCTCCTGTCTGAACCTGACCTCGCTTTTGGCCGGATGCACGTTAACATCAACCAAAGCAGGGTCTATGGCAATAAATATCACGGCTATCGGATGGCGGTTTATTGGAAGCAGGGTATGATACCCGGCGTAAAGGGCATGCATAATCGTTCGGTTAGTGATATAGCGCCGGTTGACAAAGATTGATTGCCCGGCCCGGTTAGAGCGGGTGTGGGAAGGCGGGGCCAGAAATCCGGTGACTTCAAAGAGGCTGGTCTTGAAATCGAGCCGGATAAGGTCCTGAGATAATTCGCGGCCTAAAAGTGAGCTGACCCTTTCCAGGGGATCTTTCGTCGCCGGGGCATTAAAGACAATCTGGCCGTTATGAATAAGTTTAAAAGATATCTCCGGCTGAGCGATTGCCTCCTGGGAGACAATATTACTGATATGTCCCGCTTCAGTAGCAACTGTTTTAAGAAATTTTCTCCTGGCCGGGGTATTAAAGAAGAGCCTCTGAATCTCTATTGAGGTCCCCACGGGCGTTCCGGTTTCCTTTACCTCTTTGACTACTCCCCCTTCAAGCCTGACTAAGGTTCCTGAGATAGAATCAGTGGTTTTGGTAACCAGTTCTGTGATTGAGACAGCCGCAATAGAAGGCAGGGCCTCTCCCCGGAAGCCGAAGCTCCTGATGGAATCCAGATCTTCCGCCGAAGAAATCTTGCTGGTGGCGTGGCGCTCAAAGGCCAGGATGGCGTCATCTTTACTCATCCCGGAGCCGTTGTCCTCTATCCGGATGAGGTCCCGGCCGCCTCCGATTATTTCTACTGTAATCTTGCTGCTACCGGCATCCAGTGAATTTTCGAGCAGTTCCTTAACCACTGAAGCCGGCCGCTGCACCACTTCTCCGGCCGCAATCTTATTGGCGATGTCGGTAGGTAGAACCTTAATCTTAGACATAGCGCGGCCTCCCGCCGCAACCAAACCAATTGGTAGTCTGGTGCCTGGTGCCTGGTGACTGGTGGTCTGATGGTCTGATGGTCTGACGACTACCAGACTACCAGACACCTGAGTAGTATAGCTCTTAAGATAAATATTTTGGGGTAAGCGAATTCAAGATAG
>JASEGY010000593.1 GCA_030019105.1 bacterium
AGCCTAAAATCCGAAATATAGCTTGCTTTAGCTTTCGTGTGCCTCATTGTTTTTATATCGGCTGGAACAGACTGCAAAAACCTTTTCAGATGCTGAAAGAATGTATCAGGAAGGGGGTTTTAGCCCAAGGTCGATTACCAATAGGACTTACTATTCGATGTTCTATGCAGTATTAGCCCTCTTTCTGAAGACTGACGTTAATCTTAAAACCTCAAAACATATAGGTGTTATCTCCTTATTTGATAAGGAGTTCATCAAAACGGGGAGGATTGATAAATATTACTCTATTATTCTTCACAAGATGTTTAACATCAAACAGAAAGGAGATTACAAAGAATTTGTAGAAATCTCCATTGATGAAGCTGGAGAGCATGTCAAGATTGCCAGGAAATTCCTTGATGCCATCAAAGGCTTTATCAGAGAATTGGAAGGATAAGCACTGCAACTGGCAAATGACTAAGCTCAGGATGAATATTAGCGATTTATCAAAGGAAGGTATTGTTTCCCTTATTAGACAGCTATCTGAGGAAAGAGGGGAAAGGGTCTATTTAGTAGGAGGATGGCTAAGAGATTACCTCCTTGAGAGAAAGAGCAGCGACTATGATTTTGCCGTGGGAGGAGAAGCGATTTCTCTGGCCAGAGAAGTGGCGTTTTCTTTATCGTCCAGTTTTTTCATCCTTGATCCTGAAAGGGATTGTGCCCGGGTAGCGCTTAAAGAAAAGGACCAGCTAATATGGCTGGATTTTTCTCGACTCAAGGGGGGGAATATAGAGGATGACCTCAGACAGAGGGACATCACTATTAATGCCCTAGCAGTAGACCTTTCCAGCCCTGAGCACATTATTGACCCTACGGGAGGGCTGGAGGACTTATCGGCCGGTCGAATCAGGCTTGTCTCTGAAGCAAATCTCATCAATGACCCCTTGCGGTCGCTTCGGGCCTTCAGATTGGCGGCCCAACTTGGATTCAAAATAGACCCAAATAGTCTGGCCCTTATCCACCAACATTCCTTTTTGATCACTCGAAGTTCTGAAGAAAGGCTCAGGGATGAGCTTCTCTCTTTATTGGAGACAAAAGAAAGTTATCCGCATCTTTTGGCTATGGATGAGGCGGGATTATTGGGAAATATCATCCCTGAACTTATGCCCCTTAAGGGGGTGGAGCAGCCCGGATACCACCATCTCGATGTCTTTGATCATTCTACTGTGGCCGTAGCCTATCTGGAAGAAATAATCGAGCACTCCTCCTTTCACTTTCGGGCCTGGCATAAGGGGCTATCCGAATATTTAAAGCGGCTTCTTTCCAGTGGTCAAAGCCAGGTTGCCCTCCTTAAACTGGCTGTCCTCTTTCACGACCTGAGCAAACCGCAAAGTTTAACCCGTGAGGTAGATGGGAAGATAAGCTTCAGGGGACATGATGCTTTAGGAGCGGAACTTGCTTTCGCTATTGGTAAAAGACTCAGACTATCCGGGGATGAAGCGGAAAGATTGAGAAAGATGGTGGCTGCGCATATGCGGCCCGGTCTGTTGGCTAACGAAGATCAAATCTCGGCCAGGGCCATGCATCGGTTCTTCCGGGATTTAGGCGAAGATGGTTTGGGCGTCCTCCTTCTTTCTTTAGCTGATCGTTATGCGGCGCGGGGCCCAAAGGCGTCTTCCTCAGAAGGCATACTGAAACATTATTGGGTAGTTAAGCATCTTTTGAAAGGATTTTTTGAGGAAAAGGAGATAATCAGTCCGCCCCGGATTGTTGGGGGGGGGGATTTAATCGAGGTCTTTGGTCTCTCACCCGGGCCCATCATTGGCAAGCTCCTCAGAGAGGTAGAAGAGGCCTGCGCTGAAGGGCAGGTAAAGACCCGGGATGATGGATTAGCCCTGGTGGAGCAGATATTGGCAGATGGCTTATTTATACTTAACAAGGGCACAATTTGCGAAAATGTGTAAAGTAGGTTATCGGGTTCACGGTTCAATGTTTATTGCCTTGCACTCTAACCTTGAACCTTGGAACTGTGAACCTGAGAGGTTAGCAAAATCGGGATGGTTCATAATCTACAATTTTACTGTGAAAACTTGTGGATTGAATATCGAATATCG
>JASEGY010000594.1 GCA_030019105.1 bacterium
ACGAATTACATACTCCCTATATCACCTTACCATAAAGAGTTACCCTTAACTTAATAGCAGTGAGGGGAGGGGGAGGGCACAAATTGGTATCTATCAGATGTGGTGGGTTCCACTCTGTTTTACCTCCCCTTAATGATGATTACGGCTCGGGGAATGCCAGGCGGGCCTTAAAGTATTATCTAAAGGTACAGTACCTAACTTTAAGTTAACATTAGACAAATATAGCATAGTTTAATAAATCGATTTATATCTTATGTAAACTTACTGGTGGCCCGGAACGGATAGTGAGAAGTGGTCCATGGATAATAATAATCGGTAAGCGTTCAGGTGTCAGCTTAAACTTAAAAAAATCAGGGTGGAAGCTGATCGAAGGACGCTTTCAACCTTTCCGAAGCAGCTACGGGCTGTATACCGAGCAAGTCCTAATACCTGACGCCTGACACCTAAACACTTACAATAATCGTAACCGTTCAGGTCACCAAGATACTGACTCTGGTTTCGGTTGAGATTTCGAGATGCGTAACGGTTGCGGTAAACCTCCCGCAGGTTTAGAACCTGCGGGAGGTTTATTTACTCAGTCGCGTAACTACTCAGCCGCAAGCTTTCACAGTAAGGTGAACCATCCCGATTTTCGGTTTCGGTCAGCAAGGCTGGTACTCATTCGCTACTATAAGTGAAATAGTTTTAGTTTCGAGTTTTGATTCCGATAATATATCTTATGTAAACCTATTTTAATTGTGGACAATGATGACCATTGTTACCCTAAATTGGCCCTTTTTGAACCATGCCGAGCGCCGTTTCTCTAGTCAAAAAGAAAAAGATGGCAGTCGAGACAAAGACCAGGCCGCTCGAGGTGAAAAAGACACAGGGAAGATTGAAGATGTCCATCACCAGGCCTGAAAGTAACGGACTTACTACGTTTCCCAGACTCATCGCCGTATTGAAAAGCCCCATAACAGAGCCCATCCCCTTCTCCCTTCCCACACCGGTCGCCAGAGCCAGAGAAGCCGGAATAGCAATGGCGCTCCCCAGACCCATAACGATTAAAACCAACAAGAGCTCTCTGAAATTAGCAGCTAAGGGAATAATAAAGAGGGCTGTTCCTACCACTAAGCTGCCCAGAATAATGAGATTAAGCTTGTTAAATCTGTCGGCTATTTTGCCAAAACTCCTTTGCAGCACGGCCGTGAGCAGGATATTGAGGCTGATAATCAAACCAATCTGAGACGGCTCCAGCTTGAGAGACACCGCAAAAAGGGGCAAGAAGGCCATTACCGCAGATAATCCAACGGCATTGATCCCTCTAAATAACATCAGGGCTTTAACTAATTTACTTTTAAATATCTGTCTGAAGCCCTGGGGGCTTTTCCTCCTGGTGTGCGGTGTGATTTCAGGAAGGAATTTCAGGACAAATAAGGTTGTCAGTCCGCTCAGTCCCCCCATAAGATAGAAGGCAGCATTCATCCCAAAAAGGTCGGTCAGTGTTCCCCCCATCAGGGGTCCGGCCGCCATTCCCAGAAAAAGAGAAGTGATGAAAGTTCCCATGTATTCGCCCTCTTTATCCCGTGGAGCGATATCAGCAATATAGGCCGTGGCTACCGGAAGGATCATGGCCGAAGCCATACCGTGGAGAAACCGGACTGTAGTCAGGGAGATAACTGAATTACACCAGGAATAAGCCAGAGAAAAAAGGGTATAAAAAGACAGTCCGATCAGGATAAAGACCTTCCTGTCCCGATAGTCGGAAAGTCTGCCGATCAGGGGAGTAAAGATTGCCCGCGATAAAGCAAAGGCAGCAAAAATCAGCCCCAGCCAGACCCCTCTTGCCCCTAATTCTTCGGCGTAAATACCCATCAGGGGGACAATTATCCCCATGCCCAGCATAGTGGTAAATACGGCCACGAATAAGACCTTGAAGACTTGTCTCTTCAACTCTTCCTCTCCTTAAATCGTAAGCGTTCAGGTATTCCCCTACCCTACCCTCCCCTACCCTCCCCTACCCTACATCTCTCTTAAGTGGCCGAAACGATGAATAAGGGTATCTTCTTCAAATCTAAGGGTAAGAGCTAAAGGGTTCAAAGTTCAGGGTTCA
>JASEGY010000595.1 GCA_030019105.1 bacterium
CCGCAATCGTAACATTCTCGCGGACAACGCAAATGTTGCGGGGTAATAGTATATACAAGGTCATATTCGCCGGGCACATCAATAGCATCAAGGTTCAGGGCATGATTTGTCCGACCGGTGTCAAGAACGGCTTGATTCGCTTCTCTCATAAAGATGCGAAACCACTCATTGAAAGGTCTGTCCCAGGTGATTTTGTTTCCGAAGGAGCGATCAACTTCTGCTAACCGTATGTAGAGATTCTTGCGATGGAAAAGATTGTAAGGCCGCTTAATGATACAGGCCTGGCATAGAGCGAAAAAGGCAAGAGCAAACTTGTATGGATCAGTAAGTTGACGAATATTGGTAATCGTCTGGTCAATCCAGGCATTCTCTTCATCAGTAAAGTAGATGTCAGAGAAGGTGTCCTGGACAAAATGCAGGTATCTGATATCAGAATGCCTCTGGAGAAGCCAGTCTATCTCTTCAGAACTAAGACTGACCCTCCTGTTTTCGATAATTGCCTGTCCAATGTAATAGTTGAAGCGGAGCAAGTCATTATATGTAACTGCCTTGCCTTCGTGCTTCAAGCGGTAGGCAACCGCACCCGTACCGCCAAAGGCATCCAAGCAGGTAAGAAAATCCAAATCTGCAATCTGTTTCCAAATCCAATCAACGAGTTTCGCTTTGCTGCCCTGATAGCGAGTAGAAGGAAATTTAGCGGTTAGGCTTGGGCAGAATGTATATTGATAGGCCATGTTTTTTTGCATCTCTAAGCACCCTTACCCTCTGATTTGCCCCTCTCCGAGGACAATAAATTTGGCCGAAGTAAGCTCGGTCAGCCCCATTGGCCCGCGGGCGTGGAGCTTTTGGGTAGAGATGCCTATTTCAGCCCCCAGGCCGTATTGGTTGCCGTCGGCAAATCTGGTTGAGGCGTTGACAAAGACACTGGAGGCGTCTACCTCTCGCAGGAATCGCCTCGCATGCTGATAGCTTTCCGTGACAATGGCCTCTGAATGACCGGTTCCGTAACAAGTAATATGCTCGATGGCTTCATCCAGGCTGTCAACTACTCTGATGGCCAGAATAAGGTCCAGGTATTCGGTTTCGTAATCCTCTTCTGTCGCCGCTTTTATTTCAGGTAGGATCTCCCTTGTCCTGGAACAACCGCGAAGTTCAACTCCCGCCTGGCGAAGAGGTTCAGCTACGACCGGAAGAAAAGCAGGAGCCATTTTTAAGTGGACCAGAAGGGTCTCCATGGCATTACATACCCCCGGACGCTGCACCTTGGCATTGACGGCGATCTTAACGGCCTTCTCCAGATCAGCGTCTTCATCCACAAAGGTATGGCAGTTGCCTGCCCCGTGAGAGATAACCGGTACACGGGACATCTCCAGGATGGATTTAATCATCTGCTGATTCCCCCGAGGGATAATGACGTCTATGTATTTATCCAATTTAAGCATCTCAGCCACGGCCGCCCGGTCAGTTGTCTTAATAATAGAAATCCCATGTTCGGGCAGACCGGCCCGGGTCCCGGCTTCGGCCAGGACTTTAGCAATCGCCCGGTTGGAATTTATGGCCTCTTTGCCTCCCCTAAGGAGAACAGCATTGCCGGACTTAAGGCATAGCCCGGCGGCATCAGCCGTTACATTGGGTCTGGCTTCGTAAATGATCCCCACTACTCCGAGCGGAACCCGCATCCGTCCCACCTCAAGACCATTCGGCCGCCGCCACATGCTGATAATCTCTCCTACCGGATCCGGCAGCGCCGCTACTTCTCTCAGACCTTCGGACATAGAGGCTATCCGGTCATCGGTCAATAAAAGCCTATCAATAATGGCCGTAGAAAGCCCGGCCTCTTTCCCGGCCTTAAGATCAAGCTTATTAGCCTGCTTGATCCCGGCCCGGTTTTCATCCTCCATCAGGGCATCAGCCATTTGGTTAAGGGCCTTATCCTTTATTTCACGCGAAAGATTAGCCATCACCCTTGAGGCTTCTTTCGTCCGCTTAGCTATCTCCAGGATTTCTTCTTTCAGAGACATACTTTTCTACCTCCTTATACTCAACGCGGGCATAATCTGCGATTTTGTATCTTCTCAATAACTCAGGG
>JASEGY010000596.1 GCA_030019105.1 bacterium
GAAAGGCTAAAGCCTAAACTCCAATCACAACCAACCCCAAAATCTTTTTCTTAAACACTATATTTCCCATTTCTTACTTCCTATTTTAAAATGGTCGAACCGATGAACATCGCCATATAATTACTTAAGCACAGCGTTGGCAATTACTCCCCGTTGGATTTCAGATGTTCCCTCAACTATCTCAAATAATTTAGCTTCTCTAAAATAACGTTCCACCGGATACTCACGAGTATAACCATACCCGCCGTGAATCTGAACGGCCTTATTAGTTACCTCCATCACTACCTCGGAAGCATAAAGCTTGGCAGAGGCTGCGATCTGTGTAAAGGGCTTATCATGATCTTTAAGATAAGCTGCCTTTAGTACCAGAAGCCGGGCCGCCTCAATTTTAGTGGCCATATCAGCCAGCATAAATTGAATGGCCTGAAAGTTCGAAATAGGTTTGCCAAACTGGACCCGTTGCTTAGAATACTTTACTGCTTCTTCAAAGGCCGCCTGAGCCAAACCAACCGCCCCAATAGCCATTCCGATCCGTCCTACATCCAATGTCTCCATAGCTACCCGGAACCCTCTTCCTTCTTTATAAAGGAGATTAGCCGCCGGGACACGACAATCGGTAAATATTAATTCCCGATTAGCTAAAGCAGGATACGCCATCTTCGTCTCATTTTTGCCAAAGCTAAACCCAGGTGTGTCTCGTTCAACAATAAAAGCGCTCATCCCTCTGGCTCCTTTTCCAGGAGATGTCAGGGTAAGAATAATATAGAACTCGGCCTCACCGCCATTAGTAATGAAAACCTTGGTCCCATTCAAGATATAATCGTCACCGTCTTTCACAGCCGTAGTCTGGATATTGCCTGCATCAGAGCCGGCATTAGGTTCAGTCAAACCAAAGGCGCCAATTGCTTCTCCTTTAGCCAGGGGGAGCAGGTATTTCTGTTTCTGCTCCTCATTTCCAAAGCTGTAGATAGGATAGATACAGAGCATATTAGCCCCGTAAATAGCCCCTGTTGTTGTGCATGCCCTGGATATTTCTTCCCCCACGACGGCCCAGGTAAGAAAATCCGACTCCAGTCCACCATATTCTTCCGGGATAGGAATACCCATCAGGTCATACTGGGCCAGGGTTCTTACATTGTCCCAGGGGAATTCACCCTTCTTATCCATCTCGTTGGCTTTAGGGGCTAACTCTTCACGGCAGATATCTCTGGCTGCTTTAATAATAAGATCCTGATCCTCTGTAAAATCAAAATTCATTTCTTACCTCCCGTTTCCTGATCTTCTTCCTCTAATTTCCTGATGGCCTCATAAGCGGCCCTCTGTTCTGCTTCTTTCTTGCTTTTCCCTTTTCCTTTACCCCAGAGCTCACCTTTTAGGGAGACACTCATTTCAAAAGTCTGACGGTGGTCCGGCCCTTTAACGACAACAACTTCATAATGGGGCAAAGCCTTGAATCGGTTCTGGCTGTATTCTTGAAGGATGGTTTTATAATCCCGCATGCCTTCATCACGATTAACTACCTCTATCTCTTCTTTGAGTTGATTCAGGACAAAGACATTCGCCGGCTCCATCCCCTGGTCTAAAAAGAGAGCTCCAATTACAGCCTCAAAGGCATCTACCATAATAGAGTCCCGGTCCCGTCCACCGGTCATTTCTTCCCCTTTTCCCAAAAGGAGATATTGCCCCAGATTGATTGCCCTCGCCCTTTGCGCGAGAATATGTTTACTTACCACTACCGCCCGGATCTTGGCTAATTCTCCTTCAACATAGTCGGGATAGGTGTGGTAAATATATTCACTGACGCTTAAGGAAAGGACTACATCGCCCAAAAATTCCATCCGTTCATTTTGACTGACATCGTCTTCTTCTGATTCATAAACATAGGATCTATGTGTCAAGGCTTGATTCAAGAGTTCAATATCTTTAAACTCAAATCCAATTGTTGTCTCTAATCCCCTGAGTTCTTCTCTTCTATGATCTGATACCATAATGAAATAATTCCTTTCTTGCTTTGAATTTGGGCCACGGTTGTCCTTTCGGCCACTCAAGTCGAAAATGGGAAATGGGAAATTAGGAAATGGGAAGTATC
>JASEGY010000597.1:0-1538 GCA_030019105.1 bacterium
GAGCCGGTCCAGCTTAGACTGCCGCCGCCGGTATTGCCCACCTGGAAGGTCTGATCCGCCGGGTTAGAGCCCCCCTCAGTGGCCGTGAAGCTGAAGCTGGTGGGGTTAAGGGATATGGTCGGTTGGTTTATGGTGGTTTGGGCATCGGCTATCCGGGGCCAGGCCTCCTCATTACCGGCATTATCCCTGGCTCGGGAGCGGAAATAATAGGCCTTGCCGTTTTGGCCGGTAAAGGTAGCTGAGGTTAAGGTTGTTCCGGTCTGCCAGTTATCCCAGTTAGAAGCATTTTCGCTGGATTGCACATCGAAAGAAGCAAGACCTGATTCACCGGAACCATCTGATCCGGACCAACTGACCGTAAAAGAAAGCGTGTTTACCTCGCCTGGCAGAGAATCAACCGAGGAGCTTGGCGGGTTAAGGTCGACTTTGATGCCATCCGAGGTGGTGACATTTCCACAGCCTATCCTATCACACCCTTTGACAGAGACATAATAGGTGGTTCCGTGACTAAGACTCAGGTCTGATCTGGTAAAGCTGGTAGAGGAGTTTCCGGTAGAGGTCCATGGGACTAACTCTTTTCCCCGATCATAAGTAATTCTATACTGGTAATAAGTAGCCCCCGAAGCCGCACCCCAGTTAGCCGAAAGAGTAGTAGAAGAATTAGTCCAGGCTTCATCTGCCCCTGTGCCGTCATAGACATAGCCCGGGCTTCCTACCCCCGCGGCTGAAGCCGGAAAGAAGAAGATAATCAGGCCCAACAGGAGAAGCCAAAAGGTGCGGTTTTTACTTCCGAATAAGTTTTCTTTTCTCAATTTCCTTCCCCCTCTCAAATGAAGAGTTTCGGGATGGTTCACTTTAGTGTGAAGCTTGCGGGTATGTGGATAACTGTTTGTAGTAGCAAAGCTTGCTTTGCTTGAGTAGGATTAGCAGAGCAAGCTCTGCGACTACAAGTTGCCCGGAAGAAATCACAGGAAAAACGATGAAAATGAACCGTCCCAGAGTTTCGACCTGTGCAAACAGAATTCACCACGGAGACACGGAGGTACGGAGAAAAGCATTAGTTGTATCAATAGGTTAACGCAGAGGTCGCAAAGGAGACGCAAAGGACGCAGAGGAGATAAAGATTATTTAATCTCTGCGAACTCCGCGTAATCTCTGCGTTCTCTGCGTTAAAAAAAGTTGATTGCACAGGTCGAAGAGTTTTGAACTTACTTACAGAGTATACCCCCCCCCATTCTTTTTGTCAAGCATTATTTGTAAGCGTCAGCAATTCTTCATTATGGCAGAACTTGTGTAAGGA
This sequence comes from bacterium, assembly GCA_030019105.1. GTDB lineage: Bacteria > UBA9089 > JASEGY01 > JASEGY01 > JASEGY01 > JASEGY01. The sequence goes on from JASEGY010000597.1 coordinate 1,301, forward strand.
AAAACGTAAGCGTTCAGGGGGTAATGAAGGAGCGATGATCATCGTTTCGGCTATTTGTAGTGGTCGAGCTTGCTCGACAGGCCAGCAGAGCAAGCTCTGCAACTACAATACCAATTTGATTAAGCACCAGTGGCCGAAACGATGATCAATGCCTGTAGTGGTCGAGCTTGCTCGACAGGCCGGCAGAGCAAGCTCTGCAACTACAATACCAATTTGATTAAGCACCAGTGGCCGAAAC
>JASEGY010000597.1:1636-2087 GCA_030019105.1 bacterium
ACGATGATCAAGGCCGACTGAAGTACCCCTCGTCCCCTAATCCCTCCCTCTAAAGTATAGCCTTTCTGCTATACAACACTATATTTCTCTTCCCTTAAGAGAAATTCCTTAAATAATGGCAAGGAGAAGGCATAAACACCTCTTGCTGGTTTATAGAGAAGCCTTTTCTCAACCAGGTTAGCCAGTCTTAAGTTTAAATCCCCTTTAGAAATTTTTAAATGGTCCTTTATTTCAACAGGTTTTGCCTGTTCTCCTACGTGGGCCATCGCTAAAAGAACTTCTTTTTCCCCATTAGATGCCCTGGAAAACCTTCCTTCAAAGAATTCTTCCTTCCGGCAATGTCCTGGATTAAATTCCCTTCTTACAAAAAGCCAATTCTTCCGGGCACAGATTTTCTGGTGCTCCTCCGCTACTACTTTGATTATGAAAATCTAATAGCACACGGATAACA
>JASEGY010000598.1 GCA_030019105.1 bacterium
CTTTGCAACCAACTGGATTCTCCAGACTTTGCCTGGCGCACTAAGAACTCGCTTTGGGGTGGGTTGATTATACAAAAATTGATAATTGAGTCGAGTAGACCGGTTTCTCCCGATATTACAGGTTGAGGTTTGTTTTCTCCGTTTGCCGCCTGGTTTCCCGGCGGTGCCACACTATTTCAACCCTATATCCGTTGGCCCCGGCCCCTCACAGAACCGGACATGCAGATTTCCCGCATCCGGCTCTTCAGACAGGTTCACATGCCTGTGGCATAAATCCAAGAGTAACCTTTCACTATCCTGGGTCTTGGTAAGGGAAAACGCTTGAGTCGCTCCTGGAATTCTTCCCAGTTGAAACTCTTCCGCTGACTTCGCCTGTTGAGCCACTTGAACCACATACGCTCGACCGCATAGGCAAATTTATTCAGCGTCGCTGCATTTCCCGCAAATCCATAGTAGTTGTAATACCCCTTGAGAACCAGGCCTACGTGCACATGGAGTTCACGAAACGACAACAGATTGCGCAGTTTCCTCAGCTTATCATTCATGGCAATCAGGGTACTTCTGTATCGCTTCCCGATCGTCTTCCGACCCAGCCTCGCGCCGCCTCTGCGGCTACGGGTCATGTAATGAGTAAAACCAAGAAAGTCAAACGTGTTTAACCTGCTACCATTTTCCTTCCCCTCCAGATATGCCCTCCTGCCAAATTCTATTAACCGGCTCTTCTCCGGGGATAGTTCCAGTCCAAACTGCTTCAGCCTGTCCGGCAACTTCTCCCATACCTTCTGTGCGTCTTCCCTGCCCGTGCATCCGATGACAAAATCATCGGCGTATCGGATCAGGTATATTCTGCCTGCCAATTCTCTCCTTACCTTCCGCATGATCCACAGATCAAGAACGTAGTGCAAGTAGATATTGGCCAGAAGCGGAGATATAACGCCACCCTGGGGCACCCCTACTTCATTGCGTATCCTTTTCCCTTCCTCCAAGACCCCTGCCCGCAACCACTTCCCTATCAACCGCAGGATCGTGCGATCCACAATCCGCTCTTTCATCATCCGCATGAGCCACTTATGATCCACGTGGTCAAAATACCCTTTGATGTCCACATCTATCAGGTAGTTCACCCCGCCTTTCATAATGCTCAACTCAAGCGTCTTAAGCGCATCGTGTCCACTTTTCCCCGCCCGGAATCCATAAGATACGTCCAGAAAGTCTTGCTCATAAATGGCGCTCAATATCTTCGCCACCCCCCTCTGTACAATCCTGTCCTCCAGAACAGGAATCCCTAAAGGCCGCTCCCTCCCATCGGGCTTCGGTATCCATACCCGGCGAATGTCATTCGCTCTGTATCGATTCTCCCGCAACCGCTTTACCAGATCCGCTATGTTCCTATCCAGTTCCTCTCCGTAGGACTCATAACTTACCTGGTCTATACCGGCTGCCGCCTGATGGTTCAGCTCGCGGTAACAACCCTTCAGGAATTCTTCGGTCAATAGGTGGGCTAATGAAGTGAATTTAATCTTTGAATCTCTTGCCGCAATCTCTGATAGCCGATTCAGTTCCGTTGACAATGCTTTTCCGGGCTCTGTGTCCTGCATTGTTTCCCCTCCTCGATACACCTGCCTGTCAACCCCTTCCCTCCACCGGCATTACCCGGCTTCCTCGGTACTATGGATTGATCCGACTACCTGTACCTCATCCTCAAAACCTCGTTCCCTCGGTTCCAAGTACCCCCTTACCAGAGGAAGGCACAGGTCCTCCCAGGTTCCTGACGAATCCTTTGGACAACATGCCGTGGACTATGACCCCGGTGGAGTATCCGCCATCTCGCCTCTAACGATGGCCTCGTTGCTGCCTTCAGGGTTCTTAATCCCTTGGGCTTGCTCCACTACATAAGCGTTTTCGGGGCTGAACACCTTCACCCTTGCGGATTACGGCCTGCTGTCTCCCTGTTTACGCTTCATCCATACAGTTACCTGCATAGATGCAAAACTCGGTTCTGACGGTCGGCTAACTTTGTCAGGCTGGCTTTGCAACCAACTGGATTCTCCAGACTTTGCCTGGCGCACTAAGAACTCGCTTT
>JASEGY010000599.1 GCA_030019105.1 bacterium
AGGAGTTAATCCTTTAGGATTTCATTATGAAAGGCTAAAGCCTAAAATCCGAAATGTAGCTTGCTTTAGCTTTTGTGCACGTCGTTGTTTTAAATTTGAAATGCTAAATTTGCAATTTGCAATGAAATTAATTCTCCGTGTCTCCGTGTCTCCGTGGTGTAATTTAACGTTTTTACCCCTCGAATCCATCTTGAACCAATACTATCTTATCAAGGCGACCTTGCCGGTCTTTTTGCCGCCATTTTTATCCGTAATGAGATAGATGTAAATCCCGCTGACTACTGCTCTACCGTGATCATTTCTTCCGTCCCACCCGGCTGCTCCTGTGGTTATATCTTTCCTGGCGCTAACCAGCTCTCCGGCTACATTGTAGATTCTTATCTTCACATTCTCAGTCAGATTCAAGAATTTAACAGTCCCATCTTTGTCCGGTCTAAATGGATTGGGATAAACAACTACATCACTAAGATCAGGGGCCTGAACTCCAAACAAACCAAAGATAGAGAAATGAGTAGTTGTGCCGGTAGCTATGTTGTTTTCCGTATCCACAGATGTAGGTAGCTCTATCCACTCTGCGCCATCCCAGAAATTTACCTTGAGGTTCTCCTCAAGAATAAATGTGCCGTCAACTATGCCGTTGTCGTCTTCGTCCGGATAGCTAATAGAGATGAAGGCCGGCCCGTTTAATTGGGACTGGCAGGAAGAAAGTTCAATCTCAATATAGATCTTTGCCGGATTCTCTCCTAAAGGGATCTGATCGGGCCTTGATATTCTGACAATACCATTGCCGTCACAGTCTAATGCCCCGGCAGGCAGCCAAATCTTAACTCCATCCTCCCTTTCGATTATATTCTCTTGTTCCCGGATCAGTGGATCTTCAGAGTAGTCAGGATTGAGATGGCTTACAGTAACAGTAATGGACTTTGGGTATGGGTCGGTATCACCCTCGTCATCCGTGGCTACAGCCCTTAGATCATAGCTGCCGTCCGACAGATGGGTAGTGTCCCAGGCCACAGAGAATATTGACCCTGTTCCCATACTGCTTGTAATCTCTGTCCATTTCTGCGCTTCCCTGTATTGATACTTGATGCTGATAATGTCTGTATCTTCACTGGCTGCCTCTACAATAACCGCACTTCCTGAGACCCTGTCTCCTGGTCCGGGTCTAAGGATGGTTGCCTTTGGATTCTCTATTTCCACGATGGCTGTGTCAGATGGCGAGGAGAAGCTCTGATTGGACAAGGATGTATAAGCAAGAGAGACGGTGTTGATCGCAGTCCTTGAAAGGGCACACCTTGGGTGTAGAGTGACTGACATCACCTCCAATACAAGCAAAGCCAATATTGAGTTGATCCGTTTCTTTCCTGCCATTTTTAAGATAACCGCTTCCACCCCGTAGGTGCAAGTGGGTTTAGTTGATCGTTGCCTGGTAGAGAATGGTTACACTTCCTCCGCCAGGGATGGTGATCTGGGTGAGGTTGCCGTTGTCCCCAGCCTGGTTTCTGCCCACAGTAATTGTGCTGGCACTAAACTTAGCTTTGTCATCACCAGAGTCATCTGTCTGACTGCCGCCGTCAACCTTTATCGTGCCTGGCCTATAAGTAATCCCTGCCGGCAGACTATCGGTAACAACTATCCAGGTAGCCGTATCCTCACCGGCATTGCTAAGGGTAAGTTGATACTCAATGGAGTCTCCTGAAGTTCCATCGGTTGACCCGGCAAAGCTTTGCTCTCCTTTGCTTACATTTCGCACCTTCTTGGCAATGGTGGCATTAGCCAATGAAAGCTTATTGACCGTTGCCTGATCAGAATCTGAATAATCGTTGTTGCTTGCATCCTTGTAGCCAAGATTGGCTGTGTTTTGAATCTGTGTAGCTGCTCCAACAAAGCCTGGAATGGCCAGGAGCAGGCCAATAACTACTACCATGAAAATTGCGATCCTTTTCACTTTATTCCTCCTTTTGTAAAATTTTTGGCGATGATCATCGTTTCGGCTATTTGTAGTGGTCGAGCTTGCTCGACCAGGCCTTGTCCATCGTTTGGGCAAAAAGTGCTTGAGCAAATTGGGTGTTGTAGTT
>JASEGY010000059.1 GCA_030019105.1 bacterium
AAGCCTAAACTCCAATTACAACCAACCCCAAAATCTTTTTCTTAAATACTATAGTAGCGGATGAACACCGACGTGCCAGTATATTGTATTATAATACAAGACAGTAATGTTGTCAATATTTTTATTGTAAGCATTCAGGTATCAGGTGTCAGCAATCAGTTTAGGGATGGGGAAGAAGAAATGAGAAAGATTTACAGCCCGCTGCTGTACCACATCCCGCCTCCACCGACTATTTCCTCTATCTTACCGGCTAACTTTTGGTTAAGGACTACCTTGAGATGCGGTGAGGTGGAAGTAATGATCTCTCCATGATGGGGAGTGACTAAATGGAGATAAACAGGGGCATTACCTTTGAATTTAGTCAATACCCCTTTAAGTTTTAAAAGTATATCTTCCTCCAAACCAGGAGTAGCCAGCCGGATATGGACTGCTTTGGCCAGATGCTGGTCAGCCTCTGAAATGGGGATGATCTGTTGAGGTTCTATCTTGGTTTCCTGTTTTTCCCCCTTACGATTAACTTTCCCCTCGACCAGGACCATCCGATCAATGGCAATAGCGGGTTTGAATGCCTGGTAATCAAAGATAATCAATTCTGTGGTGCCGGTTAAATCTTCGAGTCCAATATATGCCATCTGATTTCCACGCCTGGTTATTTGTTCTTTTACCGAGGTAATAATGCCGCCCACAGTCACCGAGGCGCCATCCTGAAGTTCGGATAATTCAGAGCTCTGGCAGGTGGTGTACCGTTCCAGTTCCTGCTCGTACTTAGCCAGAGGATGCCCCGTGATATAAAGACCCAGGACCTCTTTTTCCGCGGCCAGCAGTTCGTGTTCTGACCATTCCGGAACATCGGGGATGATTTTCCGGGTTTGATCAACGCCGGTTTGTTCCTCCATTAAATCAAAAAGGGACCTCTGGCCTGAGGCCTGCTCTTTCTGCCTGGCAGAAGCAAGACTAATGGCCTTATCCACGGCCGCGAGAAGACCCGTCCGGCTTGCCCGGCCTAAAGAATCAAAGGCGCCGCATTTGATCAGGCTTTCTATTACCTTTTTATTGACTAACCTGAGGTCTACCCGCTCGCAAAAGTTAATTAGATTTTTAAACTTGCCATCCTTCTCTCTGGTCAAGACAACAGAATTAATAGCCGAAAACCCAACGTTCTTAACAGCGGCTAAGCCAAACCGTATTTTACCCTCCACTACCCTGAATTTGGTATAAGACTCATTTACATCCGGAGGAAGCACCTTCAGGCCCATCTTCTTAGCCTCTCTAATATAAAGATTGATCTTGTCCGTATTATTCATTTCACTGGTCAGGAGAGCAGCCATAAATTCAACCGGATAATGGGCCTTTAGATAGGCTGTCTGATAAGCGATCAGGGCATAGGCCGCCGAATGAGATTTATTAAATCCATACTCGGCAAACTTGGACATCAATTCAAAGAGATCATTGGCCTTCTGACCGGGTATTTTATTTGCCCTGGCCCCCTCAAGAAAGAGACCACGCATCTTCTCCATTTTCTCCGGAATCTTTTTACCCATGGCCCTTCGAAGCTCGTCTGCCTGACCAAGAGAAAAACCCGCGACGCTGCTGGCTATCTGCATAACCTGTTCCTGATAAACAATAACCCCGCAGGTTTCCTTCAGGATGGGTTCAAGTTGGGGAAGGGGATAAGATATTTTGGTCTTGCCATGCTTACCTTTAATGAATTCGTCTACCATCCCACTGCCCAGTGGCCCGGGCCGATACAGGGCCACCAGGGCAATCAGGTCCTCAAAGCACTCCGGCCGCATCTTTCTGAGTAAATCCCTCATCCCTGAACTTTCCAGTTGGAAGAGCCCCAGGCCTGCCCCGCTGGAAAGAAGTTTATAGGTGGCTTTGTCATCCATAGGCAGGGTAGGCAGATCAATTGCGGATTGTTCGGATTGCGGATTGTCATCCACAGACTGGGCTGGCTGGCTCCGGGTTTCTTCAATAAGGTCCAAACAATCCTTGATCACAGTCAATGTCTTAAGCCCCAAAAAATCCATCTTCAGGAGGCCAATTGCCTCAGCGCCATGCATATCATATTGAGTAGTAATACTCTTGCTCTTTTGATCCTGATAGAGGGGGGTGTAGTCGGTCAGCGGTTTAGGGGCAATGACCACGGCCGCCGCATGCGTAGAAGCATGCCTGGTTAATCCCTCCAGGGTGATAGCAATATCAAAGAGCCTTTTGACCTTCGGGTCGCCTTTAACCATAAGCTTCAGTTCCTCTACCTGATTAAGGGCTTTTTTAAGGGTGATATTCAACTCGGGGGGGATCAATTTGGCTATTTTGTCTGCCTCAGAATAAGAAAGAGAAAGTACCCGGGCCACATCCCGGATGGCCGCCCTGGCGGCCATGGTTCCGAAGGTAATGATCTGGGCTACCCTGTCTTTCCCATATTTCCCGGTTACATAGTCAATGACCTCGTCACGGCCTTCATCAGAAAAGTCAATATCAATATCGGGCATACTAACCCGTTCAGGATTCAAAAAACGTTCAAAGAGGAGATTATACTTCAAGGGATCGATATCGGTAATTCCTAAACAATAAGCAACCAGGCTGCCGGCGGCTGAACCACGCCCCGGGCCGACCGGAATACCTTTTTCTTTGGCATACCTTATAAAATCCCAGACAATAAGAAAATAGCCTACATAACCCATACGTTTAATGATATTTAGTTCATGATTCAGGCGGGACCTGATTCCATCCGTTATTTCTTCGTATCTTCTCTTCAGGCCTTCTTCACAAAGCTTAGTCAAATAACTTTCCGGGGTCTCATCTGAGGGAACCTGGTATGGGGGAAGATGAAGCTTGCCTAATTCCAGCTCCAGATTACATCTCTGGGCAATATCAATAGTATTGGAAATAGCTTCGGGAACATCAGAGAAAAGCTCCTTCATCTCTTCCGCGCTCTTGAAGAAAAACTCAGAGGATGAAAATTTAAGACGGTTAGTATCATCCACATTTTTCCCGGTCTGAATACATACCAGGGCATCGTGGGCGGCAGCATGCCCGGAAACCAGATAGTGGGCATCATTGCTGGCCACTAAGGGGATAGAGAGATCACGACCCATCCTGATCAATTCTTCGCTAACCTTATTCTGGGCTTCTATTCCGTGACGGTGGAGTTCCAAAAAGAAATTCTCTTTCCCAAAGAGGCCCTGATATTCCTGGGCGACTTTTCTGGCCTCCTCCAGTTTGCCCTTAAGGATAAGGTAGGGGATTTCTCCTTTTAGACATGCGGAAAAGGCAATCAAGCCCTGATTAAATTCAGCCAGAACCGCTTTATCCACTCGGGGTTTGTAGTAGAAACCTTCCAGATAACCAATGGAGGAGAGCTTCATCAGGTTGTGGTAGCCGGTCTCGTTTGCGGTTAAGAGGAGGAGATGAAAGGAGGCGTCACTTATTCCATAATTATTCGACTTATCCCTTCGATCATGGGGGGCGACATAAAGTTCGCAGCCAATGACAGGTTTTACTCCCCCGTGGGACATGGCCTGCCGGTAGAACTCAATTGCCCCGAACATATTGCCGTGATCAGTTATGGCCACGGCCGGCATCTTGAACTCATGGGCCTGTTTGATTAAATCAGATATTCGAATGGCTCCGTCAAGGAGGCTGTATTCGGTGTGATTATGAAGATGGACAAAATCAGCGTGGTGCATTTAAGTTCTCCTCTTCTCATTTCGGATTGCAGAATGCGGATTTTCGGGATGGTTCACCTTACTGTGATAGCTTGCGGCAGGTTGCCAGGTTCAAAGTTCGAGGTTCAAGGTTGGTCACCTTACGCTATTTGAACCGTGAACCGTGAACCCTGAACCTTGAACCCTAAGGTTTCACAAGAAAATGGACGATTATGAACTGTCCCGGATTTTCTCATTTTCGGATTTGCGATAGTGTCTGTTCAGCCACTATATTTAGAACGCAGATTTCCAGGATTTCTTAATTTCTCCTGGTGGCCTACTTAGCTTGCCATTCGATTATTGCAAATCAAGAACTTAGAGCGATGGCACCCTATTTCTCGTCATTAAATGTCATTAAATATGATATTTAAGTATCCTCTTCAAATCTATGGGTGTATCTGGTTGTAGGTTGTAGGTTGTAAGTTAACCGTCACACCAGCGAACTTACAACTTACAACTTACAACTTACAACAGATACCCATTAAATTTGAAGAGGATACATATTTAATTAGGATTTGGTCACCAATAATCCTTGCGGTGAAATGCTATCATATTGCAAATCAAGGAGTTGTACATCGAGTCATTTTGGCCCATCTATCAATTCAAGTAGGCCACCAGGTAATTTCTCGCAAAGGCGTTGAACATCATCTCGGCCACTCTGTGGTTTAAATCTATTTGCACAGGTCGAGCTTTTTTACTTGACTTGACCATTGCTATAAGCTATAATATACCCACTACTGAACAAAGAGCATTGAGCCGCAAGAAGATAGAATTCGGTAAAAAGTGTAAAGCGATCTCCGGCTATTTTTAGGCCGGATGAAACGATGCCGAATTTGGTTATCGTTTGATACCTGAACGCTTACTCCATACCCGCATACCACCTGCCCAATGAAGCAGGAAAGGAGGTTGATAAAATGCAAGAGGTTTTGACCCTAAAGGAGGCAGCCGACTTCTTAAGAGCTTCTCCTAATACTATCTACAACCTCATCAAGAAGCACGAAATCCCAGCCTCAAAGATAGGCAGACAGTATAAATTCACCAGACTTGAACTCCTCTCCTGGCTGGCAGAACATTCCCTTTACCATCGCAGCTACCTCAAGGAATACTTAGAGGCTATCTTCCAGGATGCCTGGGATGAGGATAAAGCAAAGGACGAACCACCCTGGAGCGATGAGCAGATAGTCGAGTTTGTCGAGTCCGTCCGAAAGAAGAAGGGATCAAGATACTCTCTCCATATCAATTCCGAAAGCTTTTATAATGGCAACCCCACCTCAGGCATCTGATTTTCCCCTGTTTCTTGACTACGCCGGAATAAATCCTTTTTTATCGCCTCAATAATATTCCTCTGATGTTTGTAAAAGCGGACATCAAATCCTCTGTCAGTTTCAGAAGTAAAAAAAGAGATTTCATCGAATAACACGCCTTTACTGTCATGAACCTCCAGGTTTTTGACAGGCAGCCACGTGGTTGATTTGCCCCCAACGAGCACACCTATCCGGTCCGGTTGTTCGACCAGAACAAGATGGGCTGACTTATTTCGCGGCACAGAGGGGACCATGCCTGTGGTTATTGGAACAGCCCAGACCAGGCGGTCCGCGCGGCCAAGCTGATTTCTGGCTTTTAATGGAAGGCTGCGGCCTAATTCCGCCTCCTCTTCTTCCTTTGATCCAAAGCTGAACAACTTAAAGAAGACGAATCGAATGGTCGCGATAATATGCCGGGCTAATTTGGGGGCGAGGTAAATAAATAATGCCAGGAAGAGGAGGACCAACACTGCCGAGATAATCGGGTGCTGATAAATAAGCACTAAGCCGCCAATTACTACCACGTCTTCGCCCACACTTACCGCAATGTTAGAAACCGGCTCAGGTGAAGTATTTATTGCCAGGCGGGCGCCGGCTTTTGTGGTATGGGCAGCCAGGGCTACTCCACCGCAAAGGAGGGCGGCTAAGACTTCCAGAGTCGGATCCGCCTCACCGAGAACCGTAATAGCCAGAAAGGCAGCGCCCAGAGGCCGGACCGCGGTATGAACAGCATCCCACATAGAATCAACCCAGGGCACTTTGTCTGCAAAGAATTCCACAAAGTAAAGGAAACCGGAAACCAACAGGATAACCGGATGCCCTAATATTTCCAGTTGCTGCATTTCGGGACTCAGGGCAATCCAATCCAGGTTCAAGGATAGGCTGAGGGCAAAGACCGTGAGGTAAAGATTTATGCCCGCAAGAGCAGAAAGGCCCAGGGCAGTGGATAGCAACTGGAGTGTTTGCATAACATTGTTCTCTTGAAAATGAGGTAAATAGACTGAAGGCTGAAGGCTTTTAGGAACAATCTTCAGTCTTCAGCCTTCAGCCTTCAGCCTTCAGCCTTCAGACTATCTACCTGAATAGTTACCATTGCCTTCAATTCTGGAGGTAATCTTATAGGCCGGCCGGATTTATTCAAACAGGCTATCCGGGTTATTCCCTGAACGATGAGTCGTGGATCAGATTTGCTTTTGACAGTATGCTCCAGGGTGAAGCTGGCCCGGCTGAGGTTGGTCAGCTTAGTTTCTATCTCAAGGATTTCTCCATATCCGGCGGGGGATTTGTAATCTATCTCTACCCTGACCACCGGGAAAAGTGTCCCCTGGGAGTGGTAGTCTGAAAGGGCTTCCAGTAGGCTCAATTCTCTAATTTCCTGCAACAAAGGGCCAACCGACTCAGCCATACCAGACCCGTAGCGTCGTTTTACCAGCCGGGCGAGCATTCGCCGTTCCGACTCCAAACCCTGCTGAAGACCCTCCTGGCGTCCTGCTTGGAGCCCTGCTTGGAGCCCTTCCTCCTTCCATTCCCTGGTCCATTCTTTAACCCGTTCGGCTAACATATTCTTCACCTCCCGCAATTCTGTTGATGGGAAAAAAGCTGTTTGTAACTGTGATCGTGGTCACGTTTCATCACTTTTTTTCGGATGCTCAGTGTAACTTGACGTCAGGATCGAGGTCGAGGCAACTGTTGCGGAATAGAAGAACCTGCAAGTCAGCTTTCTGTTAACTCGAAATCCCCATGCTTATTGATATGTGCTACCAGACCCCCGTCAGAAAGAATAGTAGTCATTACTTGAGGCAGCGGAGAGAAAGGGATAGTCTCGTCTTTAGTTCTATTGATTACCTTGCCCTCCGAGAGGGTAACTTCCAGTTCATCTCCGGGCTCAATCCGGTCAGTATCACAGATAATCACCGGCAGGCCCACATTTATGGCATTCCGATAGAATATTCGGGCAAAGGACCTGGCCAGCACGGCAGAGACACCTGACAGTTTGATGATGGTTGGGGCATGTTCCCGTGAGGAGCCCAGACCAAAGTTCTTGCCTCCAACCACAAAATCTCCGGGCTTCATTCTGGAAACGAATTTAGGATCAGCATCTTCCAGCACGTGTTTGGCTAGTTCCGGCAGATTAGACCGAAGATGAAAATACCGTCCCGGACAGATTAAATCGGTACTAATATCGTCGCCAAATTTAAAGGCGTTACCTTTAAGTTTCGAGTTCGGGGCACCCGCTTGCGGGTCGTCGGGTTTCGAGTTCATTTTTCTCCCTTCTTTCCATTTTACTGCTACGCTGCTAAGAGCTTCTCCCGCGTGACCAGAAATCAGGTTTTTTGAAGGAACCTGGTTTCTATCGCGCCGGTTTTGGGATAGGCACTAATTGAGGGCAGGCTTTTGTTCCCCGCTCTGCGTGGGGGATACATTTATCTTCCAGCTACTTCATTCAACTTCTTAAAAAACACCTGACCATCATCATATTCAATCACCCACTCTCCAACGGATTCCAGTAAGCTCAATTCTCTAATTCCCTGTAACAAAGGGCTAACCGACTCAGCCATACCCTGCCCGTAGCGCCGTTTTACCAGCCGGGCAAGCATGCGTCGTTCCGACTTCAAACCCTGCTGGAGTCCCTCCTGGCGTCCCTCCTGGCGTCCCTCCTGGCGTCCCTGCTGGCGTCCCTCCTGGAGACCCTCCTGGAGTCCCTGCTGGAGTCCCTGCTGGAGTCCCTGCTGGAGTCCCTGCTGGAGTCCCTGCTGGAGTCCCTGCTGGCGTCCCTCCTGGAGACCCGCCTGGAGACCTTCTTCCTTCCATTCCCTGGTCCATTCTTTAACCCGTTCAGCTAACATATTTTTCACCTCCTGCAGTTCTGTTACCGATGGTATCTCTACTCCCTTAAAACGGGCAGGGAGCAGAACACGGTGTAACCAGACGGTAAAGGCACGCCTTAAACTCGTCTGTTCGGGGGATTGCAACCATTCCACAAGACTGCTGACCACCCTTTGAATGTCTACCGGCTTCCTGCTATTCTCTAAACGAAACAAGGCCGCCGCCAGGTTTCGTTCAGCGGGAAGATCCGTTTCCGTGTATGTGCCTTCATCCAGAAGTAAATAGCGGAACCGGGGCCGGTAAGCTCCCAGCCCACCAGGCACCGACACGATAAGATCCGCCACTTCTTCCGCCGCATCCCAGCTATCCTCCCCATTATACAAAACAACCGGAAAAACCGGAGGTAATCGCCCATCAGAAAGGGTCTGTTTACTCTTAATCAGATCTTGATAGAGCAAAGCTATATAGGCCAGGACCCGTACCGCCATGTAAGAGTCAACCGTAGACTGAAATTCCAGAAGCAGGTAAACGTAAAGCCAGCCGTCGCCCCACCTGAGCCGCCAGATTATATCGTCTTCTCTGTCTCGAAGATCGTCGGTGACATAACTTCCGCTCACCTTTTCCAGACTCGAAAAATCAAGTTCCTTTACCCATTCCTCCCGGACAAAACCCTGGATAAGGTCCCGAACCATCTCCGGATGAGAAAAAAGCTGTTTGTAACTGTGATCGTGGTTACGTTTCATCACTTTTTTTCGGATATTCAGTATAACTGGTTCTCGGATCGGTAATCTCACCAGTCAGGGCAGATGCGGCGGCGGTAGCAGGTGAGGATAGGTAAATATTACCTTTGGGATTACCCATCCGGCCCAGAAAATTGCGGTTCTGAGTGGAAAGGCAGTTTTCATTATCCCCTAACACGCCCTGATGAACCCCGACACAGGCGCCACATCCCGGAGAAACTATGGTCGCCCCGGATTCAATAAGGGTTTCTATCAGCCCTTCTCTCAGGGCATCTAAATAGACCTGCCGCGAGGCCGGAGTAATAAGCAGTCGGACCCGGGGATGTTTTTGTTTGCCTCGCATAATCCGGGCCGCTACTCTGAGATCAGCCGGACGGCCGTTGGTGCAGGTGCCAATCAGCACCTGATGAATGGGTGTCCCGGCTACTTCATCTCCTGATTTAACGTTATCTACGGTATGTGGGAGAGCAACCACCGGAGTAAGACTCCCCGCATCAATCTTTATCTCTCTTTCATAGACTGCATCGGCATCAGGGGCTATGGGCCGAAATACATCTTCCCGGCCATCCTCGGCCAGAAACAAACGGGTCACCTCATCGGAGGGGAACAGACCGGCCTTGGCCCCGGCTTCAACGGCCATATTAGCCATGGTCATCCGGTCGGTTAGTTCCATAGCCTCAATAGCTTCTCCCCCGAATTCGAGGGCTTTGTAAGTAGCCCCGTCAGCGCCGATCATCCCTATAAGGTGAAGAATAAGGTCCTTGGCGTAAACACCCGGCGGAAAGGTCCCGGCTACTTCAATCCGGAAGGTCTCCGGCACCTGAAGCCAGGTCTTACCTAAGACCATCCCCACCGCCACATCAGTTGATCCCATCCCGGTGGAAAAGGCCCCTAATGCCCCACCGGTACAGGTGTGAGAATCGGCCCCGATCAATATCTGTCCTGGCTCAAGGTAGGATTCACACACAATCTGGTGACAGACCCCGTCACCGATATCAAATATCTTAGCCCCGGTCTTTTGGGCAAATTCACGCAGAAAGATATGGTCATTAGACAGCTCCTTGCGCGGACTGGGCGCAGCGTGATCCAGGAAAAAGAAACACTTCCGGGGGTTAGCCAGAGACTTAAAGCCCATTGATTCTATTTGACGAACCGTAAGCGGCCCGGTGCCATCCTGCGCCAGACAAAGGTCCACCCCGACTACAACAAAATCGCCGGCCTTCACCTCCTGGCCGGCATGAGTTGAAATAATTTTTTCAGCTATCGTTAATCCCACTTTTTATTCTCCCTTATTCTGGCACCCTTCAAAATCCAGTTAACCGTTTGAAAGGAACACGAATAACACGAATGTTCGAATAGCACGAATAATACTTAAAAACTGGACAGCAGTAAGTTCTCAGCTTTTCCCAGAATGAATACTCTGTAAGTTGTTGAAACTAAAGCCTTTTCTCTACGCGATTGCGTCTGAACTGCGAAAAACTCAAGTGTCGAAAAATCAAGTACTTATGGAGAACTTGCTACTGACCAGTTAAAAATATTCGTGTAATTCGTCTATTCGTGAGATTCGTGTTCTCTTAAACGGATCCCCTCATGGTTTGTTAGCCCTTGTTGAAGTCATGGAGTAGTAATGTGACCTTCTAAACTGTTAACTACTTTTTGGCTTTTCTGAAGGAACATAGGGAAGGAACATGGGGAACGTAGTTAAAAAACGTAAGAAATTACCCTAATAGCTCGTCTTTCAACTCAGTATCACCAGCATAGTCAGTGGTACTGACTTATGCCCACGGTTTTTTTCGTTTTTTAACTACGTCCCCCAAGTTTCCCCAACCTATTTAATACCAGGTAGTAATAAATAAAATATCTCCTTCCTTCACTTCCAAGACATGATAAAATGATAATATGTCAACATTTTTGTTATAACTGTTTGAACTTTATAGTATTGTATAAACCGTCCCCTTTCTTACTCCTAAGTAAGCGAAAATAAACAACCTTTACACGTGAGCAAACTTACTCTTTGGCCATCAAGTAAGGATATGGCAAGGTGTAGCAGTTATATATTTTCAATTACTAAGTTAATTCAATTCAGAATCCAGTTGTTGAAAGATCATATTTAATTCTTCCATGTTCTTTGGGGCCAGTTCTTTTTCAGAAGCGATTGGATGTCTCAAAATTCGTTGAGCCATTTGGATTTCACCTATCAGTCTGCCTTTCTCCATTCCTTTCTCCATTCCTTTCTCCATTCCTTGCGCTAATCCTATCTGGACAAGCTCTCGACCGGCAACTGTTTGTTCGAGTGGGGTTAACTGCAACATAGTCTGAACCTCCTTTAAGGTTAATTTGGGAAACCGCTGGATAATGGCATATTCCAATAATTCTATCAGTATCTTTGTTTTGTCTTCAGGCAAATTTAATGATTGGATGTCTGCTTTCCATTTAGGAACGGCTCCCACCAGTTCTTTTTTACTCAAAACAACCAAAGGCTTCAAAATGGTTAAGGCCCCTGGTTTATCTTTTACCGTTTTGAGAGAGTCAATCAAATTGACTCGAATCAGTTGATGGGGAGGAATACATGAGAAGAGAGGAGGTATTCCCGGGTCGTATTTCTGATCAAGAAAGAGGACAATAGCCACAGCCGAGGTAATATCCTCTTTTTGTTCATAATAGGTACAGATTTCTCGAAATAATCTCCAGTAAATCTTAGGATCAAGGTAGCCTTGAACTTCGAGAAAAATATTTGGCCCTTTACCGTCCACGTTTTTGAAGAACCCATCCAAACGCTTTTCGGTAGTCTTAATAGTAATACTCTCGAAGGTATACTGACCTTCGACCTTCAAGTGGACGAGTTGCAAAAGACTCTGAGGATCGAATTGAAACAACTCATAAAATAAAGAATCTGTTTTCAAGACTTCACACTCCGGAATGATAGGAATTAAATGATAACTCACCATTCGCTTAATTTTTTGACTAAAAGTTTATTTTCAAGGCCACCGGATCGAAAATTGTTAAAAATAGTTAGAGGGGACAGATTGCCTCGTATTGACATCCAGGATAACGATAATCATTTTCATAATTTCCTGTCTGATGGTTTGCGATAGTCACACGAGGATTCTTCTATAACTGCCTGATTCGCACAGAGTTGTAAATTAGCAAAACTCTAATTTTATTAAGCGAATGGTGAGTGATAAATGATAAATGATAAATCGTGGATTTCGACAGGGCGCTATCGGTTTTGTCTATTTTTTAAGCTTAGAAGTAGTCAGCACTTACAGCAGATTGCGGCATTCCGGCCAATCATCTACCGTAGCCCAAAAAAGCCCAAAAACTCGGTTTTGCCCCTGAAAAGCCAATTTCTGGAATTCTTGGAGGTTACCCCAAAATCCAGAGAAGTAATGTTTATCGGCACTTAAAAAATCGAGATTTTTCCCAAAGGGGTGTCGAAATCCACGATAAATGATAGGAATTAATGATAGGAATTTTGATTTTAGGGTAATTGGGAAGAAGTGTCACAGAAGCCGCCCCCCCAGATGTTTTTTAGTGCTTTTAAGCCTACTGATTTTGAATTATAGTATATAGAAATGGGTGAGTCAAGTGAAAAGTTGAGGAAAAGAGGAAAATTTGGGAAATAATTTGGGGGATCGAGCAGCCAAAGAGAGCGGGTGGGTAAAATTGGGGCACACTCCTCCCGTGGTGTCCCAGGATGATAGCGCAAGAGTTGTCTCGTCTCGACAGTGAAAAGTTTTCACCCCGAGATAGGTTTAAATTCCCCAGCATTATTGGGCTGAAATTGTCTGGAGCGAATTAAAGTGTAAATCGCATGGGGATTGACTCTGCCTAAATTCATAAGGACCGTTTGGGCCAGGACATTCTTGGTGATATATTCAGAGGGAATTGTATTGCTATAGGTTCTTAGCCAATGAATATTATCTCTCCAGATCTCTTTAGGAAACCGTAGG
>JASEGY010000005.1:0-15957 GCA_030019105.1 bacterium
CAAGGTTCAAGGTTCAAGGTTAGAGAGCGCGTAAGGTAACCAACCCTGGAACCGTCAACCCTGAACTTTGAACTCTTTGGCTCTTACCCTTAGATTTGAAGAGGATACAAATTTTCTTTGTAATTGCTAATATAATAGTTTGGGGTGGATTAGCTATTAACTATTACCTGGATCATCGTAAGAACCCCTCGGAGAAAGAAAAATGAATGAGACAAATCAGTATTATCTAACGATTCTTTTCGCAATTGGCAGTGTAATAGCGTGGGGTGGCTTAGCTATTACCTATTACCTGGACCATCGCAAGAAGCCCTCGGAGAAAGAAGAATGAAGGAGGGCATCTCGAATCTTGGATTGCGAATCGCGAATCTACTCCTTTAAATCCGCAATCCGCAATCCCCAATCCGCAATCGGATTACCTTATCACCGAAAGCTTGCCTGATTTATCCCCTCCCCCTTTAATCACATAAATATAGACACCCGTAGCCACCTCATCTCCGCTTTCGTTCGTTCCATTCCAGGTTGCCCCATAATAAACCTGACCTCCATAAAAGAGAGTAGCCAGCTTATCTGTCCCAATGACCTTGATCAGTTCTCCGCTTAAGGCATATATCCTGATCTCGTTATCGTTTCTCAGGTTAATGAATTTAACTGCTCCCTGCACGGCCTTTCCGGGCCGGAAGGGGTTGGGATAAACCTTAACATCCCTCAAGCTTTTAGCCGGCGTGGCCCTCCTGGCCATTAAGGTATAAACACCGGTTTGATTTACGCCGGCCCAAACCAGGCCTCCTCGAGCCTGGTCACTTCCAACCTCTTCCCACCGGTCTGACTCCAGTCTGAAGACCTTAAGCGTAGACACAGGGAAGTTTGTTCCATCCACCAGGCCATCCTGATTGGCATCAGGATAAGGCAGGGCAATATCTAAAGCTTGATTGAAGGGTATGCTGAGCGAATTACCTCCTCCATCATAAAGCATCAACCGGCACTCTTCTGAGGAAGGGATTATTCCTAAGGTTACATCTTCCATTGCTTTCTGGTTGGCAGCATTTATAGCCGAGAGATCTACCCCCAGATTGCGGAGACCATCGGAATCGGAAAGCGTAATTGCGGCGGCTGAACCCGGGAGACTGAAAGCCGGGATTTCCAGAGAGACCCCGCTGGAAAATTCCATAAACTGAGATTCACCGGGGACAACCTTATTAGACTCCAGATCAGGATTCTGATGATCAACCACTAAAGTAATCGTTGAAACCGCTACATTTCCGGCTTTATCCCAGCCTTCAGCTTTGATCTGATATTCACCATTGCCCAGTTTCGACGTGTTCCACCAGGCGGCATAAGGCGGAGAATCGAGAACAGCGATATTCTGCCAGCCTTTTACTTCGTGATCCCAGCGATAGAAAAGATTAACCCTCTCGTTTCCATCAACCGGGACCTTTATCGGCACACCATCCCCAGCCACCTTG
Source organism: bacterium (assembly GCA_030019105.1). GTDB lineage: Bacteria > UBA9089 > JASEGY01 > JASEGY01 > JASEGY01 > JASEGY01. The sequence continues at coordinate 1,464 of JASEGY010000005.1, forward strand.
ATCCCGGCTTGAGGCGATGATATTTCGACATCAGGAGGGGTTTGATCGAGCTCAATCCAATCAGAAACCGGATCAGTTTCATTCCCGGCCTCATCTCTGAATTTGACCCGCAGGGGCTTAAGCCCGTCCGCTGTGTTAGAAAGGGGCCACTCCCTGGAAGAAGCAAATAGCTCCCATTTCTCGGAATCAAAGAGACCATCTTCGCTGATCATCATCCGGGTAGCACCCTCTACCTTCAGGGTAAGGTTAAGCCTGGGAGAGTTAGTGATCTCAGCGCCGGCATTGATCTTAATTCCGGCTCCGGTCGGCGCTGCTGTATCCAGCAATATCTGATCGCTGATGGGCTGACTTAGATTGCCAACCACATCTTTAATCTGGGCATAAACTGTTTTCATCCCATCACCACTGCTTAACTGGAAGGCAAGCTCAGCAGTGTAGGAACGCCAGGAAGCGCCTGAGAAATCCTTGCTCTCACTCAAGCGGACTTGAGCCGGATTTCCTGTTACATTCAAAGCAACGGTTGCCTCTCGTGAATTAGTCGCCTCCTGATCAGAGTTTATCTTCATCGAGACCGGGACAGGGCCAGTTTTATCTACTTGAATACTGATGGTCGGACTTAAACCAAAATTGCCGGCTTTATCCTTACCGCGGGCCTGAAGGCCAACGGTTCCCTCCTTGACTGGGTTCCATTGATATGTCCAGGAGCCGGTTCCGCTAACACCTATCCAACTGCTGCCTCCATCAAGGCTTACTTGAACCAATTCGACTCCGGATAAATTGTCCTGAGCGCCGCCGGTGATATTAACTACTTCTCCCCCCACAGTTGTCCCTGCGGCCGGAGTAGTAATCTGAACATCAGGACCGGTAGTATCCAAAATAATGGAAGCGGCCAGTGTATCCGACTTATTGCCGGCGGCATCACGGTACCTGGCATAGACGCGCTTTTCCCTATCCCCGGAGCTAAGGGTAAAGGGAACGGACGAGGTATATGTTATCCAATTGGCGCCAGTAAAATTAGGCTCCTCCGATAACATTATCTGACTGGGGTCTCCCTCTACCGTAGAGCCAACACTGACTTCCCGGTTATTGGTATATTCGGCCACGGAATTTATGGCTATTGAGAGAGGCACGGGCGCAGTCCGGTCAACATGGAGCTTCCGGGTCTCTGACTCTTTCTGATTTCCGGCCAGATCAATTGCCCTGACCTTTAAGTTGTAAGACCCATCCTGGCCGGGAGACCAGTCGTAACTCCAGGAAGTCGTCCCGGTCGCCTTGACCCAACTTCCGCCATTTATCTGAATGCCTACTTCAGCTATCCCGGAAGCATCAGTAGCCGTTCCTTTAATAGAGATATTAGCCTGATTAAGGAATGCTCCATCGGCCGGCGCGTCTATGGCCACCGTCGGAGAAACAGTATCAAGGATAATGGGGGCGGAATCAGAGGCGCTTACATTGGTTGCCGCGTCCATATACCTGACATAGATAGTCTTGTCGCCATCACCCATGCTAAGTTTACGGGTCAAACTGCTCACATAATCTTCCCATCGGGCCTCAGCAAAATTTGGATATTCAGAAATCATCATCCGGCTCGGGGTGCCGCTGACATTAAGCGCAACGGTTACCAATCGATCTTTAGCCGCCCGGTCGCCCCCGTTGATCGTTATTGACTCTGAAACAGGCGGCTCTTCATCAATAAAGAGGGTCGCCTTCCCATCCTCCTGGAGCAGACTGGGAGAAAGGGAGCTTTTTAAGGGGTTGCCGGCTCTATCCTTACCTGTAATCCAGTAGTCCACCTTTTCGCCGTTAGCGGCTCCTTTGTCCTTAAGAGGCAGGGTGGCCTTAAAGGTCCATAAAGAGGCCTTGCCTGATCTGGTCATAAGTGTTGTCATCGTGCCGCCTGCCGGAGGCTGATCACCACTGTAGATCTTGTAATTGAGCGTCAGTGACGCTGTGTCCATTTCCATTTGCTCAACTACCTTAACTATAACCTCTCTGTTCTCCGGTTTAATAGAGTCTCCATGTTTAGGTGAACTGATGTCCAGCGTAGTAATGACTGGCAAGGTCTGGTCAATGGTGAAGGTGGAAGTCTTTGTCACTCCAGTCAGATCGGCATAGTCTACCGGAGTGACCGTAACCTCATAAATCCCATCATCGAATCCGTTAGCCGGGGTGAAGATAAGATGATCCGGTTGGGAGCGATCTATGCTTCCCTGATCTAAGTAATCTCCACCGTTCCTGGTAATAATTAGTTGGGAATGCTCCTCGTCTATCCCCGAAACCCCGTTAGTCAGAAAGGCATCAACCTTCGCAGGCAGGGGTTTGGCTGCATTTATCGCTGTCCCATCGGCCGGGCTTATCCGGACAATATTCGGCAATGTATTATCAACCGTAAATACCTCATCCGACTGATCCGTAGAGTATAATATACCGTCCGAAGCAGAGACCCGAATGAGATAGGTCCTGGCCTCTTGAACCCGGGTGGTATCCCACAGGTATTCACCATCATTATCTTCTCCGGTAGCCAACGGGAGCCAGGTACTGCCGCTATTCCGGCTATAAGCGATAGTGATGTAAACCGTGTCCCCGGGGTCAATGTCACCGGCCTGCCATCGGATAGCCACCTCTCCCCGCAGGTTCTCTCCACCATTAGGTGAAATAAGTATCGCGGTTGGGGTATGCCGATTGTCTATGGCAAAGCTTCCCCCGGTCCGGTCATTGTTAATAAGGTGGCCGTCATTAACCGTCACCCGGACAAGATAGTCATCATCCGGCAGGTCTTTGGTTTCCCAATTATACTTGTAAATACCACTAACCGCCGGGGGTGGACTAAAGGCCGAATTATCCGCCCCGGCCTCTTTCTCGATAATCCATGATCGGCCGCCGTCATAGCTGTATTCTATCTTGAAGCTATCTACCCGGTTATCCACATCCTCTAATTCCCACTCAATCTGAATGCGGCTTGAAAGTTTATGCGCATCTCCATAAGCCTCCCCAGCCTTAGGTGAAGTAAGCCTGATGACCGGAATATGCGGATCATTATCTACGGTAAACGCCGTCGCAGATTGGTCTTCTCCTACCTCTGAGTTATCATCTTCATCATCAGCAACTACTTTTATCTTATATCTGACCCCATCAGGCACAGAAGAGGTATCCCAGGCATAATAGCCATCATTGGCCTCACCCAGGACGATGGGATACCAGCGATCAACTGTACCGGTGGCCTCGCTTATCCGGCCATAATAGATATTGATCTTCAATTTGTCTCCGTCAAGATCAGAGGCCTTCCACAGGATGGCCTCCTGACCGGAATAAACCTCCCCTCCCTTCGGGCTGAGCAGCTTAATAGTCGGCTTGTGCCAGTTATTGTCTATTCGGAAAGGCGACTTTGACCGGGCACTCACCCGATGGCTTCCATCAAAGGCCGTAATCCTGACTAAGTAATTTGTTCCGTTTTCCACGGTAGTGGTCTCCCAGTAGAAAGTTCCACCACCTGATGACCTCTCTGTTTCCTCCAACATATACCAGTGCCGGCCATTATTAAAGGAAAATTCAACGGTAACTAAGAGGATATCGGCCGCGTCAGGATCGTTCACATACCACTCTATCTTTTGCCTGCCATGCCAATCTTCTCCACCGTTAGGAGAAATGAGTTCTACTACCGGCGCATCCGGATTATTTATCTGCAAGACCGGCGAGACAGCCTCCCCGATCAATGCCCCGTCTGAGGCCTGTACCCTGAGGCGACAATTAGGATTATCCTTTACCCGGTTTGTATCCCACAGGAAGCGGCCGGTATTTTCCAGATTAGAGATAATATTGTTCCAGGCGATCCCATCGTTTATGGTGTAGGCGATATTGATCAAAATCCTCTCACCATCAGGATCATTTGCCTTCCATTCGATCTGCTTAAGACCCGCCCATGTCTCGCTCCCGGCTGGAGATATGAGTTTCACCACCGGCGCATCCGGCACATCGATAGTAAAGACCTTATTCGAGACATCTTCACCCTTCAGGCCGCTCGAATCAGTCGCAACAATCTTGATTAGATAATCAAGGCCATTCCCCGGCAATTGGGTTGTATCCCAGACAAATCGTCCGGTAGTATTAGCCAGTTTTTCTCCCCCTGGAATAGGGGCCCAGTTGCTTACGCCATTGCCCTTGTAAGAAAGGCTTATGGTAATCTGATCCTCCGTGTCCACATCTGTCGCGGTCCATCTGATCTCGTAACTACCTTTAATTACTTCCCCGCCATTGGGAGATAAAACCGTCACTTCCGGGGCGTGCCGGTTGTCGATCTCAAAGGTGGCATCAGAGACATCCTCCCGTCCCAGGTTGACATCTGAGGCCACGGCCTTAACCCGATAGTGGATTCCATCAGGCAGATCATTGGTTGACCAATCGTAAACGCCGGTATTCTCCAGGCCACTGGCGATGATATGCCAACCGGCCCCGGCATTATCGCTGTAAAGTAGGGTAATAGTCAGCTCATCATTATCGGCATCCGAGGCATGCCATTGGAGGGTAACGGTGTTTTTCCATGGCAGGTCCCGAACCCCGTTCGTAATCCCATTAGGTGAGATAACCCTGACTACCGGGGCATTAGGGAAGTTATCAATCTTGAAAACAGCCATCGAGCGGTCAGTAGCAGTCTGATTACTCTCATCCTTAGCTGTCACCTGAATGAGGTACTTCACCCCATCAGCCACGGTTTTGGTATCCCAGTTATAGACACCATCGTTCTCTAAACCGGTAACAATGGTATGCCAGTTTTTCCCGCCATCAACGGAGCAGGCTAGATCAATAGTTATCTTTTCTCCATCACCATCTTCGGCTATCCAGCGGATAAGTCTGGAACCGCTCCAGTATTCCCCGCCATCCGGCGAAAGGAGTTCAACCACCGGGCCATTGGGATTGTTGTCAATAGTGAAGACACCTGATAAGCCCTCGCCAACTAAGCCGGTGCCATCTTTAGCCACCACCTTGATCTGGTAGGAAAGTCCGTCCTCGACCGTCCTGATGTCCATAGTCGTGGTTTGCACGCTCAATCCTTTAGCGTCAGGCATCTCCCACCAGAAGTCAGAGTCCGCTATCCGATAATAACAATCAAAGGTGAGCTGATCACCTGCATCGGGATCGGTCGCCACCCAGTTGATGGTTTTACGGAAACCACCTGTCTGATCGGTCCATTGATCACCTGTTTGAGGGGTAATAATAGTTACCACCGGTGGATGAAGGTTATCTATGTTTACCTGCGGATAGGGCGGGTTACTTTCCATAGTTGCATATCCATCCGTAACCCTGGCCATTATTTCATACTTTCCATCAGAGACCCTGGTGGTATTCCAGGTAAAGATTCCATCATTAGACTCTCCTGAAGCGATGGTTATCCAATCGGTAGTACCAACCCGACGGGCAAGGATATCAATGCTCAGGGGATCACCATCGAGATCAGTTGCCCGCCAGGTGATATTAGCCGCTTCAGCCCAGGTTTCCCCACCAGACGGTGCGGTAATCTTTATCTGCGGGGCGTGGGGTGGAGCAGCCGGATTATTATCGATCATAAAGGTCTGGTTGGATTGATCTTGCCCGATCAGTCCCCCTTCATCCGTGGCCTCTACCTTAATCAGGTAATTAACCCCATCCGGGACGGTCTTAGTATCCCAGGGCGCGCTGAAGCGTCCCGGCTCTTCTTCGGTAATATCCAGAGGTGAAATTTTATACCAGTGCCCGCCACGGTCCGGGCTGCAACTGACCGTATAAGTCAAGGTGCCTCCATCCACATCGCTGGCGGTCCATTCTATGTTCTGCACACCCTGCCAGTATTCACGGCCATTAGGACTCAAAAGCTCAACTACCGGGGCAAAGGGTTGATTATCAATCCTGATAGGTCTCTTTAATTGATCTTTTCCCGTTTGCTTCCCATCGCTCGCCATAACCTTGATGAAATAATTGTCCCCATCAGCCATGGCCCTGGTATCCCAGCGATAGGCGCCATCATTTCGCTCATTACCGGCAATAGTGTACCAGGTCTCGCCGTCGATACTGTACTGGATGGTGATGGTCAATACATCTCCGTCGCTGTCCCAGGCCTCCCACTTGATGTAGCTTGTGCCTTTGAGGCTCTCACCGCCCTCAGGTAAAAGTATCTTGACCACCGGCCCGTTTTCCGAATTGTCAATGGTAAAGACCCTGTCTGAGGCATCCCAACTGGATCGGGGAGAAGGGTCAGAGGCTACTACCCGCACCAGGTAATTCTGCCCATCAGCTACCGTGGTTGTATCCCAGGAGTAGGAATAGACGTTATCTTCTACCGTGAAAATATTCTGTGCCCCGGATACGATCTTATACCAGTGATAGCCATTATCCACACTGTACTCTAAGGTAAAGACAAGCGGGTCGCCATCTTCATCTCCGGCTGTCCATCTGATAGAAGAATAAGCCGGCGGGAAACCGGAATCACGCAGCACCTCACCGCCATTGGGTGAAACCACTCGCACGCGGGGGGTATGGGGATTATTATCAATAATAATATTTTCGGATTTGGCGTATCCCCCCAGAGCCCCATCCGAAGCCGAAACCCGGATAATATAGTTCTGTCCATCAGCCACGGTCCAAGTATTCCAGACATACAGCCCGTCATTGGGTTCTCCTTCCGCAATAGAATACCATTTATTGGGTTCACCCACCGCGGTTGTAACCTGATACTCAATCTTTATGGTCAGGGGAGCGCCATCCGGATCAATAGCCTGCCACCGGATCTCCCGGTTTCCCCACCAGTATTCATCCACCATCGAGGGGGAGAGCAAGGTCACCTGAGGTGTGCCCGGCGGACTGCCGGCCAGACAATAGATAAAGAAATGGATGACACCCGTTTTGACCTCCTTATTCCTCTTGTCTATGACCTCTGCCCCTCCATCCTCGATGGTTTCCCAAACAGCCTCATTTTTATTCAAGCGATAGATCCGGAGCTCATCTACCGGCACATCTGTCCCATCCACGATTCCGTCACCATTAGTATCCTGGTAAGGCATTCTAATCTCAACTAAGGAATCAAAATTCCCGGTAAAGGGCTGGCCGGTTGATTTCCAGTAGGCTGCATACTCCCAGACCGTTCCAGGGACAGGGTTGATATTGTTCACCGATACCCAGTCAGTGGTAATCTCGGATTCATTGTTGATCAGGATGATCAATTCATCGGACACATCGCCCGCTTCAAAGACAGCCCTGACCCGGCTGCCTTCATAAAGAGTTGCCCCATCCGGCCCGACTAAATGACCGATAGTGAAGACAGCATCTGAGACATCACTCACCGTGTAAACGCCATCTGTAGCCCTGACTTGAACCAGGAAATTACTTCCATCAGCCAGGAAATCGAGATTACGACTAAAGACACCGTCATTGGGTTCGGAGGCAGCCAGGATGCTCCAGTTGTTTCCGTTATCCGGACTGATCAGGATATCAATGCTTAAGGTATCACCGTCCGGATCAGTCGCTGTCCAGGTAATGTCCCTGATCCCGCTCCATATTTCCCCGCCGTTAGGGGCGGTCAGCGTTATCTGCGGTGGTTTGGGATTATTAATATTAAAGCCGGCAGAAATGACTGATCCCGTCCCACTCGCAGTATCTCCGTCATCCGCCGTGATCCTGATCTGATAGTTACCATCAGGTAGAGAGGTAGTATCCCAGTAATAGGAAGTAGTATTGGCTACACCGGCCGCGATAGTCTTCCAGGTTGTTCCTCCATCACTACTATAGGCAATATCCACCGTCAGTTTATCCCCATCTGTATCGGTGGCTGTCCACGAGATGGTTATCATCCCGGACAAAGGTTGGGTTTCACTACCATTGAGTGCCCTCAGAGTAACCACTGGGGCATACGGCACATTGTCGATCATAAAAGGAGCATCTGAGGTGTCTTCTCCACTGAGGCCAGTAGTATCGATCGCCTTTACCTTAACCAAATAATTATTCCCATCTGGCACGGTAGTAGTGTTCCACTCCTTTATGCCGTCGTTGACTTCTCCCTGGACAACGACCACCCAATTTACCCCGCCATTGCTACTGTATGAAATATCGATAGCTATTGAATCACCATCCTCATCGGAGGCCTGCCACCAAATCTGCTGAGTGCCGCGCAGTTTCTCCCCGCCGTTAGGATAGGTAACAGTAACCTTAGGGGCAGATGGATTATCAATCGTAAAAACGGCATCGGAGACATCTTCTGCTGCCAGTCTGGTATCATCCTGCGCCCTCACTTTAATCAGATAGCTCTGTCCATCAGACACGCCGGTTGTATTCCAATCAAATCTGCCATCATTAGTTTCACCTATCGATAGAACCTTCCAGGTGAGTCCTCTATTCAGGCTGTAATAAATATCTATTAGCAGTGGGTCACTATCGGGATCGTTGGCTTGCCAGGTGATAGTCTGGGTCCCCTTCCATGTTTTCCCTCCGTTGGGTTGAAGAACCCGAACTACCGGGGAGTAAGGGAAATTATCAATCTTGAAGGCCCCTGAGGTGTCTGAAGCAGTCGATGTCCCATCCGAGATAGTCACGGCAATCATATAACCTCTTCCATCGGCGACAGTAGTTGTATTCCAGGGATAGATACCATCATTCGGCTCATTATTAGCCAACAAAGACCAGGTAGTCCCACTATCAGCGCTTACATTTATCCTCATGGCAAGAATATCTCCTGGATCCAAATCCTGGCCGTCCCACTTGATATTCTGAGTCCCTGACCAGATATCACCCGCTGCCGGCGAAGTCAAGGTAACCGTCGGGGTATGGGCATCATTGTCAATAGTAAAGGCCGCATCTGAAGTATCGTCTCCGGTAAGACCATCGGCATCAATAGCGGTAACCCGGACGAGGTAATTGGCGGCATCACCCACTGAGGCCGTATTCCAGGAATAGGTTCCATCATTGGCTTCATTGGTGGCAATAGTATACCAGACGCCATTCACTCGATACTTGATAGTGATACCAGTGATATTCCCATCAGTATCCACCGCCGTCCATTGGATCGTTCGGGTACCGCTCCACTGTTCACCGCCATTAGGGAAGGTGAGGGTAACCGTTGGGGCGTAGAGATTATCAACCGTAAAGTCCCTATCAGAGTCATCTCGAGCAGGCTGAAGGGCACTCCTATCGTCAGCCTCAACCCTCACCCGATAGGTAGTTGCCTCAGGAAGGCCCTTTGTCTGCCAGGAATAGGCGCCATCGTTAGGCTCATTGGCAGCCAGGGGTTGCCATGTAGTTCCACTATTGGTGCTGTAATAGATAGTTATGTTCAGCGAGTCACCATCTCCATCTGTGGTCAGCCACCTAATCTCGGCCGTTCCACTCAACCTCTCACCGCCATTGGGGGAAAGCACGGTTACTTGAGGGGCCTGGTTATTATTATTTACTTTAAAGACCCCATCTGATTGATCCTGTCCGATGGTATTACCATCGTTGCCAGTGATCCGAATGAGGTAATTATTCCCCTCAGGGACACCAAGTGTATTCCAGAGATAACTGGTAACACCCCGAAGACCGGAGGCAATGTTCAACCAGCTTGACCCGGCGTTAGGACTATATTCGATAGTAACTACCGGACTATCTCCCACATCCTTGTCACTCAACTGCCAGGTAATATGCTTATTCCCGCTCCAATTTTCTCCGCCGTTGGGTGAGGTCACGGTTATCTGCGGGGCATGAGGGATGTTATCGATCATAAAGGCCCCATCAGAGGCATCACTGACACTGGCCGTACCATTATTAGCCACCACAATAATCCGATAATTAGGACCTTCCGCCATCCGGGTGGTATCCCAGGAAAACATGCCGTCATTAATCTCATTTGCAGCTAAGGGGTAAGGAGTCCCATCGCCCACCTGATACTTGATGTCTATGGTTAAAGGTTCCCCATAATGGCTGGCTGCCGTCCATTTGACCCAGACTATTCCGCTTAACTTTTCTCCGCCATTAGGCTCTAAGACCCGAACGTCTGCTAAGAATTTTTCCGTGCTGGTATCAACCTCGTTAGAGTAACCTAAAGAGCCGAGGAGATTATAGGCCTTAACCCGATAGAAAAAAGTCGTATTGTCTGGAAGACCAGTATCAGCATAGGTTGTTACACCGGTTGAGACCGTGACTATCTCTGAGTATGAACCACCCTGAGTTTTTCTCTCAATGACAAAGCCGGTTTCATTATTCGAGGTATCCAGCCAGCTCAGGGCAATATGAGCAATAGAACGGCCAGTTACTCGCAAATTAGTTGGGACAGAAGGCGGTCCAGTCTCGACTTCATTAGAGCAAGCTGAATTGCCTAATAAATTGTAAGCCTTGACCCGGTAAGAGAGGTTAGTATTCAAACTATAGGAAGTATCCGTATAGGTAGCTACATTGGCCAGGGTTGTGGCTATTTCAGTGTAGCTGCCGCTTCCTTCCTTTCGCTCTATTTTAAATCCTTGCTCATTATCAGAGTTATCCCTCCAGGTAAGAATAAGACTGGAGATACTGGCTATGACTAAATTAGTTGGAGCCGCAGGAGGCCCAACACTCACTGTATTAGAATAATCCGAATTTCCAACCTGATTATAGGCGAAGACCCGATAAGAGTAAGTGGTATTTGGAATAACTCCGCTATCATTATAGGTAATTCCATTAACTCCTGTCGTTCCAATAACAACATAACTACCGGCGGCCGTTTTTCTTTCAATCTTAAAACCATCCTCATTGTTTGAGTTATCCTGCCAGGAGAGATTAACCTGGCTGCTTGAGATGACTTGAGCCGAGAGATTGGTGGGGGTGTATGGAGCGGCGTTTGCAGTAGTAGCCGGGATCTCATTTGAGTATCCTGAGGAGCCAATCAAATTGAAGGCCTGGACCCGATAGGTATAAGTGGTTATCGGAAAAAGACCAGTATCACTATAACTTATCACTTCAGTCGAAACAGTGGCTATAGCGGTATAGTTACCACCGCTTGTTTTTCTTTCAATAGAGAACCCTGTCTCATTGTTTGAGTTATCCTGCCAGGAGAGATCAACTCGGTTGCTGGCGATGATTTGAGCCGAGAGATTGGTGGGGGTGTATGGAGCGGCGTTTGCAGTAATAGCCGTGGTCTCATTTGAGTATCCTGAGAAGCCAATCAGATTAAATGCCCGGACCCGATAGGTATAAGTGGTTATCGGAAGAAGACCAGTATCACTATAACTTGTTACCCCAGTCGAAACAGTGGCTATAGCTGTATAGTTACCACCGCTTGTTTTTCTTTCGATAGAGAACCCTGTCTCATTGTTTGAATTATCCTGCCAGGAGAGATTAACCTGGCTGCTTGAGATGACTTGAGCCGAGAGATTGGTGGGGGTGTATGGAGCGGCGTTTGCAGTAGTAGCCGTGATCTCATTTGAGTATTCTGAGGAGCCAATCAGATTAAAGGCCTTAACCCGATAAGTATAAGTTGTCACCGGGGGAAGACCGGTATCACTATAGGTTATCACTCCAGTCGAAACAGTGGCTATAGCGGTATAGTTACCGCCGCTTGTTTTTCTTTCAATAGAGAACCCTGTCTCATTGTTTGAATTATCCTGCCAGGAGAGATCAATCTGACTATTGGAAATGGCCGTGGCATTAAGATTGCCCGGATTTGAAGGAACTGTATCCAGGGTAGTAGCAGAGGTTGTATTGGAATAGTCAGAATTATAGACCCCCCGATAGGCCCTCACCCGATAATAGTAGGTGGTGGCTTTATTCAGGTTTTGGTCGGTATAAGAGGTTGAATTAGCTGAAGGAGCAGCTATTTGAGTAAAGGTAGTCCCATCCGGACTCCTTTCGATCTTGAAGCCGGTCTCATCAGTTGATTTATCCTGCCAGGCAAGGTTAATCTGAGTGCTTGAAACTGCTTGGGCAGAAAGATTAGTCGGTGCATTAGGAGGGGCTTCTTCCGTGGTAGCAGTATCCTCGTTAGAATAACCTGAGTTGCCGGCTCCATTAAAAGCCCTGACCCGGTAGGTATAAGTTGTGACCGGGGTAAGACCGGTGTCATCATAGGTAGTCACGTTGGTTGAAACCGTAGTTATCTGAGTATAGCTCCCCTCACTTATCTTTCTTTCAATAAAAAAGCCGCTCTCATTGCCTGAGTTATCTTGCCAGGAAAGGCGGAGTTGAGTGCTTGAGATGCGAACGACATCAAGATTGCTCGGCGCAGCCGGAGGGGAATCTGAGGTAACAGCGGTGGCCACGTTGGAATAATCAGAGTTGTTAGTTCCACCATTGCAGCTCCGAAAGGCCTGGATACGATAGTAATAAGTTGCGCTTGGTGTAAGATTACTGTTATTCCACGAGGTTGTATTGGCCGGGAGTGTTTGGACTACCGCAAATGAGGTGCTCGCTGTTCTACGCTCGACCGTAAATCCAGTTTCATTATTAGAAAGATCCTGCCAGGTGAGTTTAACTTGAGTGCTTGAGATGGTAGTAGCGATTAGGTTTCCTGGTGCGGCTGGCATATCACCTGTATTATTAGCTACGGTATAGGTAGCTGGAATAATAACATCAATAGGGATCGATTGGGCTAAACTATTAGATAAGTCAGTATAGGAAGAGTCGATATTAATCGTATGCTTTTCACACCAGTGACCTTCACGAACATTGAAATTAATCTTAAGTAATCCTCCAACTCCGCTTTTACCCGAGAGACCACTGTAGCGAATAATTGCCCTGGCCCATCCAGCAGAGTTGTCAGCATTGACATTTATATTGGGGGCATCGGAGACCAAGTCCCCTCTAAGGATGTTTGATGAGAAAGGTGTTGGGATAGCCAGAGTACTGGTGTCGAATTCTACTTCAATCTGAAGGGAATAGAGATCAGTTACTGCTGTTGTTTCTACGGTAGCAGTAAAAGGCGGCTGGTTCGGGATGACACTACCTGGAGCCTTGACTGTCAAGGTAACTGCCCCCGCCGATCCGAGGGTAATGAGCACCACTTCTATCGTCGCTAAGAATATGGTTAGTTTGTTTTTCATAATACATTCCTCCCCTTTTGCTGTGATTTGGCTTTGATTGATATGTATGTAATTTAGCTTCATACCTTCATGTCTTCGTAGTGGTCAAAGATTGCCACCACCAAGACATCAAGGCACGAAGATTACTGCGCCCCCATTTATTTCTTGAACCCTATCTTCTTTAGTTCCCTGCTCGGAGTCTCAATCAAGGATTTTATTGCGTCAAAAACAATCTTGAACTGATGGTCGTATTTTCCCTCCATATCCTCAATTCTGCTCTTAAGTTCTACGTAACCAACCGCCATTTCTCTCAACCTTGTAAAGGCCCGCATAATCTGAATGTTGACCAGGATAGCTCTCTTGCTCTTAAGCACGGAGGAAAGCATAGCTACACCCTGTTCTGTAAAGGTATAAGAAAGCTTTCGAGTCCCACCCCAACTTGATATCACAAAATGTGATTTCAAGTTTGTAAGCTCTTGCCTGGTAAGCTGAAACATAAAATCTTCCGGGAAACGTTCTATATTCCTTTTAACTGCTTGAATTAGAGCTCTTGTTTCTACTTCATACAACTCTGCCAGGTCCCTATCCAATAGTACCTTCTGTCCCCTTATCAGATAGATTCTACTCTCTATTCTCTCTACTGGGATCAAATCACTCACTATTGTTTCCCCTCAATATTGCCTTTTCAAGATAGAATTTGCAGGTTGGGTTGAATGAAATGAAACCCAATAAAAGATGGTGTTGGGTTTCGCTTTGCTCAACCGAACCTACAAAAACAAACTTGAAGGTGTAATAGTACAGCTCGGCGGAAATATCTCTCTGGTTTTTCCCCTCGTCCCTACGCTTTGCGTGAGATGCAGACTGTGACGCTCTGCGTCACATATCCACGACGCAGAGCGTCCCGGCTCTGGTTCCCACGCAGAGCGTGGGAACCAGAGAATATTGTCACCACCAAGACATCAAGGCACGAAGATTACTGCGCCCCCATTTATTTCTTGAACCCTATTTTCTTTAATTCCCTGCTCGGAGTCTCAATCAAGGATTTTATGTATCCTCTTCAAATTTAATGGGTGTCTGTTGTAAGTTGTGGGTTGTAGGTTCGCTGGTGTGACGGTTAACTTACAACCTACAACCTACAACCTACAACCAGATACACCAATAGATTTGAAGAGGATACGATTTTATTGCGTCAAAGACAACCTTGAACTGATGGTCGTATTTTCCCTCCATATCCTCAATTCTGCTCTTAAGTTCTACGTAACCAACCGCCATTTCTCTCAACCTTGTAAATGCCCGCATAATCTGAATGTTGACCAGGATAGCTCTTTCGCTGTTAAGCACGGAAGAAAGCATAGCTACTCTTTGCTCTGTAAAGACATAAGGAAGATATCCACCTAAGTGTTTTTTGGAAGGTATCGCATTTTGCGATACCAAAAAGCATAGCTACTCCTTGCTCTGTAAAGACATAAGGAAGATATCCACCTAAGTGTTTTTTGGAAGGTATCGTA
>JASEGY010000005.1:16052-29159 GCA_030019105.1 bacterium
TCGTATTTTGCGATACCAACACGCCAACTTCCTCCTCTGTCAATTGAAACATAAAGTCTTCTGGAAATCACTTCATATTGCGCTTCACTTGTTCTCTCAGCCTAATGGCTTTCACCCCATACAGCTCTGCCAAATCCCTATCTATCATTACTTTCTGCCCCCTTATCAGAAGGATTCTACCTTCTACTCTCTCTGCTGGAACCAAACTACTTATTGTTATTGCTCTCTTATTAGCTCCGCAAGTTTAGGTTAAGGAGCATAGCAAAACCCAACCATCGAATAGAGACCAGGTTTCTTCGAGAAACCTACTCTAAATACCGTGTTCCGTAAACGCATAAGGCTTACGTATTAGTCCTATTCTCTCTGAATTGGATGTCGCAATTTGCGACTTCAAATCCTTCTTTTGTCATAAGCTGGAACATAAAGTCTCGCTCTTGTTCCTACGCTCTGCGTGGGAACACCCTCTGGGCCTTGTCCATCGTTTGGGCAATTCACGAAATTGGCAGGTTGGGTTGAGCGGAGCGAAACCCAACACCAGTGTGGATTGTTGGGTTTCGTTCCTTAATCCAACCTACCCAAATTGCCGAAACGATGGACAAAGCCACCCTCTGTGACGCAGAGCGTGGGGACGAGAAACGGGCTTGAGGTGGTCACAATTTGTGACCACCTCAATATCCTGCCTGAGCGATCGAGTTCCGTGAGACGGGTTTCGGGCTCCTCAAAAAATCAAAACCCGAAACCCGCAACTCGAAACCTTACTTAAGCACAATCATCTTCCTGGTCGAGGTAAAATCACCGGCCTTCAACTGATAGAGATAAATCCCGCTGGCTGTCTCATGCCCATGGTTATCTTTACCATCCCAGTAAGCGGCTTTATCCTTAATCTCATATATCCCGGCTGCCTTTTCACCCAGATCAAGGGTCCGGATCAACTGACCGGAGAGGGAATAAACATTGATCACTACCCTGGCTGAGTTGCTCAGACTGAACGGAATCCATGTCTCAGGATTGATCGGGTTAGGATAGTTCTGAGAGAGGAAAGATCGACTTGGTATCGACTCTGGATTGAGAAGCTCAAAGGGAAGCTCAATAGCCTGATCACTGCCCAGGATAATCTCGTTTACAGAGATATCCCCGGCTGAAGCGGCTTGCGCCAGGGTAATCTTCAAGAGCTCTCCAGAACCATTTGCTCCAGAGACCCCAGGCATATTGATCAATACCCTGGCTCTACCCTGCTCATTTTGGATATTACTCAGGATACGGGCTCCTTCAGCGAGGTCCCCCACCTCTATCTTTTCAATCCTCACCTTGGCTGGATCGTAACTAAGATCACAGAAGAGGGTATCAAAGTTCTTCATCTCACCGGCCCACAGTTTTAATTCGTTGGTAGCTACACCTCTCATCCTCAATTTGGCTATTACCTCTGAAGTGGTCATCTTAGCCGGAGCCGGAGCCGCAGGTAAGCCAAGAACAATCCGCTCAATAGCCGTAATATCGGCTGAACTTACCTTCCCATCCCCATTGGCATCGGCATTAGCCCAGTTACAATAACACTTGTCGGCGCCATCAAAACCCAGGAGGCATCTCTCTAACTGGGTAATATCTAAGATAGTAACACCGCTGTCACAGTTAACATCACCGCGACAGGTGGGAGGACCAATAGCACCCGCACCTATACAAAAACTGGTGCCAGTTACATTCATCACGCATATCTCCCTGGCTGCAGTATCACCCATAGTATGAGTATCACCTAAGGTATTGCAACACGTTGTTTCTCCCCTGTATAGATTAAGATTGCAACACCCAGTAGGTCCTGTAGCCCACAGATATATCTCGACTAACGATGTGTCCGCATCAGGATTGCCAGAAGTAGCAGTGCTCGTAACCCAACTGTTAACATCTAACATATTGACCAGAAACTCGATTCTCCCTGCCACAGTATCCATATCTACCATAAGATTTGTCCCTGGATGAACCGAGGTGTCAGTCGCATCTCCCAACCGGACGGTAGGGGTAGAAAAGCAATTAGTGTCGTAGGTAAGGCTGGCATGAAGTGTATCCATATAATACACTGTATCAGACATTACATCGACTTTAAACTGAGTTCCTTGAGGGCCACTCGAAACAGGGGTGGTTTGAAGCCAGAGATTGGTCCAGTTGATGAAGTTTGTGTCAGAGTAATTCCAATCAGAACTACCAGCTATATTCCAGCCACGCACCCCATAGTTCACATTATGACCTCGCAGGTTGACCACAGTAGTGTCAAAAAAGCTGGTATCCGAGGTCTGACCAATATAAGTGTGAGAACTCCCATCAACACTCCTCCAAATCCCAAAGGTATCCTCACAATCATCCGGATAGCCCCTGCCCCAGGTCAATCTGACCCCAGAGTCAGCCGCATTGCACTGGAAGGTCTTGACAATGTTAGTTGGACTATCAGGTGCATTCATGGCTGCCCAGCTTGGGGAGTTCATTTCCATCCATTCGTGGCCACTACCATTAACCCAGAGCGTCCAGGCATTACTTGTCATAGGCACAGGGGCAGTATCCATATAGATTCTCCCCTTAGTGGTGAGATGATGGGAAATGAAAATAACCGTATCTCCAGTAGTGGTGTCAGCAAAATAAGGAGAAGTTTGGACTGCCGAATCCATAGTCACCCTTTGGACTGTTGTCCCTGTTATATTCATTATGTATATCTCAGCTTGGGTATCATTACGGTTAGAGGCAAAAACGACCGTATCTCCGCTGCTGTGAATAGCCGGGTCCATATCATAATAATTGGTATTGGTCAAAGGAGTTAATCCAGTACCGTTCATGGCCATCCGCATAATTACCGGATTATTACTATTTGGTCCCCGATTGGATTGGAAGACAATGTAAGTTCCGTTATGAGATGGTGCCTGGTCATTATAACCATCCCAGGTTAATCTGAATAGGCCCGTTCCATCTGTCTTCACTTTATATATCTCGTAGTCAGTCTCACCAGTCGGGATCGCAGAAAAAACTATCCAGTCAGGCGCTGCCCTATTAGTCGAAAAAGCTGGTTGAACTGCTGTATCCACGCTTTCACAAAGTGTCGTCTCAACCCCAGTGACAAGATTCTTCAGGTATATCCCGAACTTCCCATTATTCTTCTTGGCCGCGAAGACCACCTTATTGGCATCGGGTGAGATGCAGGGATCGATATCATCATAGCTATTGTTAGTCACCCGTTTTGGGGTCGTATCCGGAAGACCTACGTAATAAATCTCCCAATCTCCCACGCCATTATTATCAGGGTCGTCAAAACCCTCAAAGACGATCCTGTCCATTGCCATAGCCTCGACTGCAAAACACAAGCCTAAGCTCAAGGCAACCAGTAAAACCCATATCCAGCGACTACCTTTCTTCATGTCTAAACCCCTCCTTATGTTTTTTGAGTGAATCTTTGTTACCAACCACTTACCCAAATTAATTCATATCTTGTTGGGCAAAACAATACTCCTCACGGTCCCCTTGCTTTCATCATCATTCCCCTCCTGGTTTTTAAACTGGCTAAGAGCCTATCCCAAAACCTACTTTTCAAACAGCAAACAAGACCATTTGCGGAGGTTTTGGGATTGGCTCTAAATAACCCCGCCATCAACTCCTTTCTATCATCTTGAACCAAATCCACCCATTCTCTCTCTAATCTTAACCGAATCTCTATAAAGGATGACCAGTTTCTTTTTAAACCGAGAAAAAGGATAGCCCTGCAAAAATCTTACTACTATCCCTATTTCTTCATCTGATTTCAAGTTTCCAGGACGGATATAGATGATTCCACCTATCTTCTCTGGATCGAACCGAAAAGGATTGGTAAAATGGTAATCTCTGGTGATGATCACTGCTCCTCCTTTGCCAGATATATCAAATATCGATGTATCTTTCATCCCACGATCAGATAATTCTGCAATGGCAATTACCTCATATCCCAAGCTACGCAGGGTCGTTACCAGACCATAACTTACATTTTCATCAATCACTAACTTCATGCTGCCACCATCTTTTCTGTGGAGAGATAGGCTGCATATTCAAGAGATGCCAAAATGTCCTGAGGGGTGATGTTGGGGAAATTCCTCAAAATCTCCTCCTCTGTATCACCTGCTGCCATATGGCTTAAGATGATATGAACAGGTATCCTCGTTCCCCTGATACAAGGCTCTCCCCCACAAATCTCAGCATCTACTACAATTCGAGTGTTCATCCATCTTCACCTCCAAGAAAACTTGATTGCCCAAGTCGATATTTTCGTAAGCGTTCACGGGTTCAGGGTTCACGCTGGATTTTTTCTCTGCGGCGAACAGTTACTCTCGCCCTTACATGGCTGATTAGTCTTTGTGTGCCCCCTAAACCCAAGGCGCTGCCCTGGGCTGTAATATTACGCCTCGTTGGGGCTTACGATCTATCTCGCCAAGTAAATCTGATTGCACAGGAAATATTTTGTTTGCGAATTTAGCTGGGAACAATAATCCCCTTTAAATGGGCACAGCTATAATCTATAAGTGAGATCGCGTCCCAGGGCACAACAACTCCCTTCATTTGGACACAATTAGGATGAAATCTTAGGAGGGTTTTTTTGCAAAAAAATCTCCCTGTCTTAAGAACAAGGAGGATTAGAAAAGATTAATGAATTAGATAATGTAGTATTAGAAGAAAATAGAGGGGATACATAAGGGGATACATATTGGAGGAGGGAATAACTAAAAAAAGATTGAACCCGGAACTTGATATTTAGACATATCAACCCCTGCCCAATCCATGCACAAAGTCCCTTTTTAGCCTGAAAAATCTTTTCCTCCATGAAAAAACCAGCCCTTTCTTTGAAGATCCCTCTGAACTACAATCACTTGCTACGATGATAGACTTTATTCTCTAGTGTTTTCTTTAACTGTGCTACACGCTATGTAATTTAGAATCAATCACATAACACTCTGCCGTATACTTTAATTTTAGGGGCCACCATTTCAGAATCTAAATAAAGACTCCAAATCTCTTTGTAATGATAACTTCTTGCCTGAGTGAGACTTGCTACTTTGTGCAAATTTAATGATATTCTATTATATCAAATAATCGGTTATTTGTCAACAAAAATTTTTCATATCTAAGAAAAAAAGCGGTTACCTTCCCGAAAGTTTCAAGCTTTCGGGAAGGTGGACAGGTATCCGGCCGAACCGATAAACATTCGCTGCTTTCCTCAACCCTGAACCCTGAACCCGTAAACGCTTACCTTTACTTCACCACAATCATCTTCCTGGTCGAGATAAAATCACCGGCCTTCAACTGATAAAGGTAAACCCCGCTGGCCACTTTGTGCCCCTGGTTATCTTTACCATCCCAGTAAGCGGCTTTCTCCTTATCCTCGTATATCCCGACCGGCTTTTTACCCAGATCAAGAGTCCGGATCAATTGACCGGAGACTGAGTAAATATTGATCACTACCTTAGCCGGCTGACTCAGACCAAAGGGTATCCAGGCCTCAGGATTGAGAGGATTGGGGTAGCTCTGAGAGAGGAAAGACTGGCTCGGTATAGCTTCGGGATTGAGTAACTCAAAGGGCAGTTCAATAGCCTGATTACTACCCAGGACAATCCTGTTTATAGAGATGTCTCCGGCTGAAGCTGCTTCTGCCAGAGTAATCTTTAATAGGTCTCCGGAACCATTGATACCGGTTATTCCGGGCATATTGAGCAATATCCTGATTCTACCCTGCCCATTTTGGATATTACTCCGGATACAGGCTCCCTCGATTATACTCCCGGCTTCCACCTTTTCAATCCTTACCCTGGCCGGGTCGTAGTTGAGGTCACACTGGAGGGTATCAAAGCCCTTAACTTCGCCGACAAACAGGGTCAGTTCCCTGGTAGCCACACCTCTCATCTTCAGTTTGGCTATTGCCTCCGAAGTGGTAATCTTAGACGGAGCCGGGGCCGGATCCAGGCCAAGAATAATCCGCTCAATAGCCGTAATATCGGCTGAGCTTATTCTACCATCCTGATTGGCATCAGCATTAGCCCAATTACAGTAGCAGTCGCTGTCAAGACCCAGCAGGCATCTCTCTAACTTGGTAATATCCATGCCACGAACCTTTCCATCACAGTTAACATCACCTATAAGAGTCGGCGTGGGCAAAGGTTGGCTACTTATACAGATAGTCGTGTCACTCACATCCATCACGCATATCTCCTGGGCTACGGTGTTACCCATAGTCGAGCTGTCACTTAAGGTAGTGCAGTCTGTCCTCCGGAGGTCAAGGGCGCAACACGTCCCCGAGTCTCCTATAGCCCAGAGATATATCTCGACTAATGATGTGTCAGAAGTGGTTGTAACCCAACTATTAACATCTAACATGTTGACCAGGAACTCGATTGTTCCTGCCCCCGTATCAATATCCACCATCAGGTCTGTCCCCGGGTGAACCGAGGTGTCAGTCGCATCTCCCAACCGGACGGTAGGGGTGGAAAAGCAATTAGTGTTGTATGTCAGGCAGGCGTGAAGGGTGTCCATATAATAAACCGTGTCACACATTATATCGGCTCTAACCTGGGCCCCTTGAGTTACCGTATTACTATCGCTGACTTCAACCCAGAGATTAGTCCAATTGATGAAGATTGTGTTGGAGTAAGCCCAGGGAGAAGAATCGGCAATATTCCAGCCACGCACCCTGTAACGGACAGTGTCGCCCCGGAGGTTAACCGCCGTAGTGTCAAGAAAAGTGGTCTCAGAAGTCGAGCCTATGAAAGCCCAGGCGCTTGAGGTTGACTCTCTCTGAATCTCAAAGGTGTCTTCACTGTCATTCAGGCTGCCCCTGCTCCAGCTCAATTTGACCCCAAAGTCATTTGTATCACATTGCAAGCTCACCCCGGTGATAGTCGGGGTGTCAGGTAAAGCGACATATGCCCAGCTTGGGGAATTTATTTCCATATTTTCAAGTCCGGACTTGTTGACGACCGTGGTCCAGCTCGCTGGAATAGCCATATTGGTTCCATTGGCATAGTTTACGTAGATATTGCCTTTGGATGTCTCATGAGCGGAAGTAAAGACCACCCAGATTCCATTATCCCCTGCAAAATAAGAAGATACCTGGGTAGAAACATGACTGGTTGCCTGCACTATGCTCCCATCCGATTTCCTCACATAGATATCGGTAGTATCTCCGCTGCTGCCTCGATCAGAAGTAAAGGTGACCGTATCCCCGGTAGAGGTTATGGCCGGATCCATATCACGAGCATCATTATTGGTTAAATTAGTCAAGCCATTACCGTCCATGCCCATTCGCATGATCTCCCAGTTATTACTGGTCCCCCGATTGGATTGGAAAACAATGTAGGTCCCATTATGGGAGGGGGCCTGATTATTATAGTCATCATAGGTTAATCTGAGCATGCCGAGTCCATTTGTCTTCACCTTATATATCTCCCAATCAGTCTCACTGGTCGGAATGGCGGAAAAAACTATCCAGGTATCGGCGTCATTATTGGTCGAAAAAGATGGTTGAGCCGCTTTTTCCACGCTCTCACAGAGCACAGTCAGGTCTCCATCAGTGATATTCTTCAGGTATATCCCGAACTTATCATTCGTCTTTTTAGCCGCGTAAACTACCTTCAAGCCATCCGGTGAGATACAGGGATCAATATCATCATAGCTATTGTCAGTCACTTGTTTCGGAATGTTACCAGTCGTATCTACCAGGTCCACGTAAAAAATCTCCCAATCACCGTCACTGTCCTGGTGCCCTTTAAAGGTAACTCTCCCGGTCACATTGGGAGGAGTCTGCCATATAACAACCGTGGCCGTATCAGTGCTTGTATCCCCATCATCATCAGTAACCATAAGAGTAACAATGTATGTCCCGACCGTGGCGTAGGTGTAAGTAGGAGTAGAATCGGAACCCTCAAGATCATAAATCCCGTTACTGGTAAAATCCCAGGAATAAGTTTCAATAGTATCGCAGGCAGCCGTGGCTGTGCTTCCTGTCCCATCAAGTTCAAGAGGACTGCCTACACTGCCCCCGTATGGCCCGTTAGCATCAGCTATGGCTGTGCCGGCGTCAGTTACGGTGATGGTTGCCGTATCTGAAGCCGTATTGCCATCGTCATCGGTTACGGTCAGGGTTGCGGTGTAGACCCCGCTATCTACATTCGAGAGGTGCAGGACAGGATCCTCGACCGTGGTATCAGACCAACCTCCACTAAAAGTCCAACGGTAAGTGTTGATGGTATCACAGATAGCCCCGGCAGTCCCTGAGCCGTCAAGGGAAATGGTGCCGCTACATTCAGTGCCGGTATACGGCCCGCCGGCATCAGCTATCGGTGTGCCAACATTAGTTACGGTAATGGTCGCCGTATCTGAAGCTGTATTGCCATCGTCATCGGTTACGGTCAGGGTTGCGGTGTAGACCCCGCTATCTACATTCGAGAGGTGCAGGACAGGATCCTCGACCGTGGTATCAGACCAACCTCCACTAAAAGTCCAACGGTAAGTGTTGATGGTATCACAGATAGCCCCGGCAGTCCCTGAGCCGTCAAGGGAAATGGTGCCGCTACATTCAGTGCCGGTATACGGCCCGCCGGCATCAGCTATCGGTGTGCCAACATTAGTTACGGTAATGGTCGCCGTATCTGAAGCTGTATTGCCATCGTCATCGGTTACGGTCAGGGTTGCGGTGTAGACCCCGCTATCTACATTCGAGAGGTCCAGGACAGGATCCTCAACCGTAGTATCAGACCAACCTCCACTAAAAGTCCAACGGTAAGTGTTGATGGTATCACAGGTAGCCCCGGCAGTCCCTGAGCCAGCAAGGGAAATGGTGTCGCTACATTCAGTGCCGGTATACGGCCCCCCGGCATCAGCTGTCGGTGTGCCGGCATTAGTTACGGTAATGGTCGCCGTATCTGAAGCTGTATTGCCATCGTCATCGGTTACGGTCAGGGTTGCGGTGTAGACCCCGCTATCTACATTCGAGAGGTCCAGGACAGGATCCTCAACCGTAGTATCAGACCAAGCTCCACTAAAAGTCCAACTGTAAGTGTCGATGGTGTCACAGGTAGCCCCGGCAGTCCCTGAGCCATCAAGGGGAATGGTGCCGCTACATTCAGTGCCGCTATACAGCCCCCCGGCATCAGCTATCGGTGTGCCGGTGTCAGTTATGGTGATGGTTGCCGTATCTGAAGCCGTATTACCATCGTCATCGGTTACGGTCAGGGTTGCGGTATAGACCCCGCTATCTACATTCGAGAGGGACAGGACAGGATCCTCAACCGTAGTATCAGACCAAGCTCCACTAAAAGTCCAACTGTAAGTGTCGATGGTGTCACAGGTAGCCCCGGCAGTCCCTGAGCCATCAAGGGAAATAGTGCCGCTACATTCAGTGCCGCTATACGGCCCCCTGGCATCAGCTGTCGGTGTGCCGGCGTCAGTTACGGTAATCTGAGCTTCATCACTATCCGAATCTACATTCCAGGTAGTTACTAACAATCTTATGGTATAGACTCCGCTATCATAAGTATTATTAGCATAAAAGGCGGGTTGAGTTCCCGAAGCGTCATCATAAAACCCATCCAGATCAAAGTCCCATAAGTAAGTAGCTATCGTATCACTGGCGTCTGAATCACTCCCTGTGGCGTCAAGAGTAACGGTGTTACACTCGTCAACAGTATACGGCCCTCCTGCATCGGCCGTAGGCACCACCGCCGAAGCCACCTGAGCCATTCCCAACAACATTACCAAAACCAAACCAAGACAAAAACCGAACCTCCCTGCTTTTCCTAAAGACTTTGACATAATAAACCTCCTTTTATTGTTTTTACCACTTGATCTTCCTATCATGTTCATGTGATCCCCTCCTTAATTTTAGTGGAAGCCTCTCTGATAAAATTACTCATCAGTTCTATTGAGGTTACAGTTCCTTGTGGTAATGTTAACCAGCAAGAAATTATATTCTCTCGCAAAGACGCAAAGTCGCTAAGAGGTTATATTTTTTTATTCTCTGCGCCTTTGCGCCTCTGCGAGAGATATTTTTTATCCGAGAGCCTCTTAGATGAGATTTAACCTTAGATGAGATTTAAACAGAGATTATGCCCCCAAAGAGAATGACTCCCTTCAATTGGACACAGTTATGGTGAGATCTTAGGAGGGTTTTTAAAAAAGAAATTCTCCCTGTCTTTTTAACAAGCACAAAGAGAATTAGTAAATTAGTGAGATAGATACTATTACTCCATTCCATTTGATTTTAGTGGTTTGGATAGAAACCAGGTTTCTTCAAGAAACCTGGTTTCTGCGGGGCCTACCANNTTCAAGAAACCTGGTTTCTGCGGGGCCTACCAACAAATTCAAATGGAATGAAGTACTATTGTATCTGGGGAAAATCGAGGAAATATATTTTGGATTTGAGTATCCGGCCAGGATCAACGGTGAATATTACGTCCACAAAATCCCTTTTTAGCCTGACAAACTCTTTCCTCCATGAAAAACCAGCCCTTTCTTTTAGAATTTCTGTGAGTAAAAATCAATTACTCCTATAACTCGATGAAAGTTCTTGTTCGGTTTTTCAGGAATTACTGGTGTTTTTGTTGCAGGAATCGCTGGTAGGATGGTCTGGTGTGATGTGTAGTTCTGCAGTTAGTGGGTACGAGTGCTATAGTTAGAGATCATTTCTACTGGTTTGTGACTAATGCCGTGTCAACTCTCAAGTGTCCTCTCGTTCCCAAACTCCAGTTTGGGAACGCAATTGATTGAAAAGCTCCAGCTTTGTGCGAAGCATAGCTTCAATAATAAGTGGGTTCCCAAGCCAGAGCTTGAGAACCAGAGATGACCTGCATCCCACGACATTTCAAGGTTGACGCGACACTAATGTAAATTTGTTCTCTTATAAATTTAGGTAGAAATGTCCCCACTTTTTATATTTCGATAGGTTGCAAATTACCGAACACTTGTTATTATACCAAATAATTGGCCATTTGTCAACAAAATTTTAAAAGAGGAGAAAAAATTAGGACGGAGACCGTTTTGAAAATGGGACTTGAGCTAACCCCTTAATTTTCAAGGGGGTTTCTGTAAAACTGGCGTCATTACTGCTCTCAATTCTCATTTGACATTTTTGGGCTGGCCCTGCTGGCCCAGCTAAAGTTTTGGCAGCGAACTGCCGATGTATTCTTGAGAGGCTATAACAAGCTTGTCGATAGACCCTTAACGCCCCGTAGAAACCGCCTGGGGACGCGCTCAAAGCCCCGCCAAGCATCCGTAGTGTCAGGCTAAGGCAAGAATCAGATCTTTGAAACCTACGGGTTGGAATTTCGGTGGAATTTCCCTCCTGAAATCTGGGAAAAAATGTCAAGGGAACTTTAACATCGGCTTTTCAAAACTAAGTCCCATTTCCAAAACGGTCCCAGAGAACGGAGACCGTTGCCTAAGGTAGATGTTCTGGCGAAGAAAGCAGAATAGCAGGAATTAAGTTGAGCAGATGGCAAAAAGGAAGGCAGCATAATCACAGCCGGCCAGGACCCGGATGTCCTGGTAAATCAAGCAGAAATGAGCGCGAAAATGGAGTTTCATAGCCAACAGGAGGTTAAAAGAGTAGAACAGGGCAAGATATTTCAGGGGGGATGGAATGCCCTGAGCATTAGTGTATTTTGGGTGGTAATTACAGTTTCGATAATGGCCTGGACATCTTTGGGGAGGGCGGCAAGTCAAACAGAGGTAAGAGAGGCGATTAATGATGGACTATCCTATTTAGCTTCAATTCAGAATGCAGATGGGTCATGGGGATCTACTAGTTATAAGCTGGCAGAAACTGCTGAAATAGTTTTAGCCTTTGAAAATAGAAATTATCCTTGTGCTGTCAATCCGTATGCAGAGAATATCCAGGATGGTCTGGATTATATCTTCACTCGTGCATACACTCGAAGCATTAGCCAGCAGACTTATGGTAACCCCGATACAGACGGTGATGGGATAGGGGTATACTTTAGCATGACCAGCCACATGTACGAAACAGGTATAGTTATGACGGCTATTGTAGGGAGTAATACTCCGGATAGTGTTGTAACAACTGGTAATTTGGCAGATAGGACATACAAAGAGGTCCTCACCGACTGTGTAGACTATCTGGCCTGGGCTCAGTGTGACGGAGGCTCTGGTAGAGGTGGATGGAGATATAGCGCTTATAATAATACCTCTGGATCTAGCGACAATTCTGTCTCTCAATGGCCGGCGTTAGGTCTTATCGGCGCCGAGATGTGGGGGATAAATGCGCCTGCCTTTGTCAAAAGCGAGTTGAACAGGTGGATTGATTACATCCAAAATGATTCAAGCGGAGGATCTGGTTACACCAGCCCTACTTACTGGGTTAACGTGGCTAAGACCGGTGGGTTACTTCAAGAAATGCATTACTACGGCGATACAAAAGAAACTAATAGAGTTCAGCAAGCAGCTAACTTTATTAATAACAATTGGAATACTGACAATAAAGGCAACTACTACGCCATGTACTCGGCGTTTAAGGGATTGAAGTTACTGAGCATAAGCGATATACCCCTGCCTAATGGAACATTTGACTGGTATGATGACTACACTACCTATTTAATTAGTGCCCAAAACGCTAATGGTACTTGGCCATCTGGTAGTGGATACGGAGGTTCACTTCTATCTACCGCCTGGGCACTCCTCATCCTTGAAGGCACAGTATTTCCAGAGGTAGTTACCAGAATCCAGGCTATCGATAGTCCCAACGATTTTGGAGGAAGCCTGACCGTAAATTGGGAACAAGGTTAGGGGGGCACCTCTGTAGACGTAGATCAATATTTCATCTATGCTGATACTGCACCAATTAGCAATATTGGTTGTGATACAAGCCAGCGAGCGCCGGATGTTATCATTTCTGCTCCGGCTACTTCCGCGACAGTCACTGCTTACCTGGGAATACCGCTGACCAACGAGCACCAGTATTATGTGGCCGTTATTGCAGCAGATGCGGCGGGGAATATACTTTCCACCATCAGCTTTGACGATATTGATGCAGATGGTTACGCCAACGGCAATTCGACCGGCCCGCAGCGGCCATGGTATGATAAATGGTCCTGGGCACCG
>JASEGY010000600.1 GCA_030019105.1 bacterium
CTATCCCCGCATCCTCCAGATTATTGTCACCATCAAGGTAGACCAGAAAGGTCCACTGCGTAGAGGTGGTAGTGGCACAACCTTCATTGGAATAACCCGAATTTCCCTCCGCATTATATGCCCTTAGCCGGTAACAGTAAGTTGTCTGAGAATCAAGCCCCGTATCCTGGTAGGTGGTTACATCAGTATCAACCGTATCTATTTGAGCATAAGGCCCGTCGCCGGTTTTCCGCTCGATATTAAAACCGGCTTCACTATTAGAGTTGTCGCTCCAGAATAAATCTATCCGGCTGCTTGATACGGCTGTAGCAGTCAGGTTCGTCGGCGCAATCGGACCATTTATCACCGTGGTGGTTTCGGTCACTTCTACCGGCGTTGGGTCATCACTACTCACTACTGAAGCTAAGTTAGTTAGTACTGTGCCGTCAGGTAGGGGCGAGGTCACCTCAAGCTGAATGGTGATGGTCTTGCTCTCACCCGGACTCAGGCTGCTGAAGGTCCAGCGGTTAGTGGTTCCGGCATCAGGGGCTGGATCAGCCGAAGAGAAGGCGGTGTTTACGTCATAGATTTCGGTAACGACCACGTTATTGGCCACGGCGTTTTCGGAGTTGGCCACTGTCAGGGTGTAGGTCAGCATTCCTCCTGCCTGAACCGGATCAGGCGAATCTGACTTGGTAATGGAAAGTACCGGTGAACTCCTTATGGTGAAGGTAACTCCCACTCCAGGCACTTCTACATTGCCGGCCAGATCAGTCGCCCTGGATCGAATATTGTAGGTATCACTACCTACTACGGCAGACCAGGGATAAGTCCAGGCAGTAGTTCCGGTCGCCATTAACCAAGTCTGCGTAACAACCCACACTACGCCATTCCAGTAGCGACCATCGCTCTGCCTATGGATGCTTACCTCAACCTGAGCTACTCCAAGATCGTCTGCGGCCGTGCCGGTAATCTGAGTAAGGGTGTTGAGAGACGCTCCATTAACAGGGGAAGTAATGGCCGAAGTAGGGGCGGTAACATCAAGAGCCAGGTTCATATTTACCGACCACGCCCCAATAGCAGAATTATTCCACCTGATCCTGAAAAAGCCGTTCTCACCCCAACCAGTGTCCCAGCTATTTTTGACGATCCAGCACTGATCAGCATCATTCCAGCCCACAATAACTACCGCATGACCGCCTTCAAGACCTCCAGTTGCATGCTCATATATCCCACTGGTATACGAATAAAAGTCTGCGTAAACATCCATGGTGGTAGGAATAGGACGGTCAACCAGGACTGATTTAATCGCATCTACATTTGGGGTCTCAGTGGTAATCCAGGACCAGGAGTCAAGTTGCCAGCGCCGGGACTCCCAATCCGCACATGCGTTGGCACAGGGGATGGTATCACCGGCAGAGTAAGGGAAGCAGGCTTCATCAGGCGCGCCTGTGTCCCAGAGGAAGTCCATCGTTCCATTCATAGTATAACCGTTACAGTCTCCAGGACTACAAGAAAGGAGAAACTGTTCGGAGAGATCAATAGAGAGAGAAGGATTATCTGTGGCGATTCGGCCCAGGGTCTCTAATCCCCCTGCCCCGGCAAATGCCCAACAACTCCCACAGAGTCCTTGATCCTTAATCGAGGTAACCCAATTATGACCTCCACTGTCACGCCAATCAAGGGCAGAGGGAAGTGGTCTCGCTTCCGGTAAGGGACCGATCTCGCGCAGCCCTTCCGGTTCAGGCAAAAGTCCTAACAGCCGCTGCCGCTCTTCAGGAGACAATTTGGATACAGAGGTCTCCCCGGCCGTCCAGGACACACCTTTCTCCTCGATGGCCCTCTGTATGTCTTCCAATTCTGTCGCCTTAGCTATCTCTGAACTTGATCCCAAACAAAGCAAGGCAACAAAGACCAGCAACACACCTCCCCATCCTTTTTTACCTCTCTTAAACATAGAATCTCTCATTTCCTACTTCCTCCTTTTGTTTTGGAATATGCTAATTAGCCACAAATTAACACGAATATACACGAAGTCCGTGTTCATGGTTTATTCTGAGGCTATTCTTTATTACCCCGGACACGAACAAC
>JASEGY010000601.1 GCA_030019105.1 bacterium
GCCTAAACTCCAATCTTCAACCAACCCCAAAATCTTTTTCTTAAGCACTATAGCTCGCAAAGAGCACGGAGAACGCTAAGATGATGGAAAAGGAGAAAATGTTTTTGACAAAGGCCGGGAACTGTGCTAAACTATAGCTTAGCGTAGAGAAAGAGACCAGCCTTCAAGGGAGGATTGACTATGCCTGAGAAACGGGTCCTGAGCGGTATGAGACCCACTGGAAAGCTGCATTTAGGACACCTGTTAGGTGCCCTGAGCAACTGGAAGAAATTTCAGGAAGAATACGATTGTTACTATATGGTGGCTGATTTGCATGCCTTAACCACAGCTTATGTCGATACTGCTCATTTAAAAGAGGATATAACGAATATGGTCATCGACTGGCTGAGTGTGGGGATTGATCCGGAAAAATGCGTTGTCTTTCGCCAGTCAGAGGTGTTACAACACGCCGAGCTGCACTTTTTCCTCTCCTGTCTGACCCCTATTCCCTGGCTGGAACGGTGTCCCACTTACAAAGAACAGCAGAATGAGCTGAAACACCTGGACTTAACCACCTATGGATTTTTAGGTTATCCCCTGCTGCAAACAGCAGATATTATCCTTTACAAGGCCCGGCTTGTTCCGGTGGGGGTAGATCAACTACCTCATCTGGAGCTTTCCAGGGAGATTACCCGGCGATTTAATAATCTCTATGGAGAGGTCTTTCCCCTTCCAGAGCCTAAATTGACCAGGGTTCCCAAGCTGCCCGGTATTGACGGCCGCAAGATGAGTAAGAGCTACAACAATTGTATTTATCTCTCTGACAGCGAAGAGGAGATTAAGCGTAAAGTCAGGCAGGTAATTACTGACCCGGCTCGCATCCATCCCACAGACCCGGGACATCCTGAGGTCTGTAATCTCTTTACCTTCCATCAGGCATTTAACCCTTCTGCCGTACATCGGGTAGAGGAAGAATGCCGGCCCGGGAAAAGGGGCTGCGTGGCCTGTAAAAAGGAATTAGCCGGAGCGCTTATTGAGTTCATGGAAGAAATTCACCTCAGACGGCGTGAATTGGTAGAAAACCCGGAGAAGATATCGCATATTCTTGAGGCAGGAAGAGAAAAGGCCCGGCAGGTAGCCTCAGCTACTATGGAGGAAGTAAAAAAGGCAATGAAACTTTAACCGTGATTCGTGTCCGGTTACCGTGTTCGTAAAAACCGAAAGGAAAGAACGGACACGGATAACGGTCACGGAAAACGATTTGTTAACTGAGCACGGATAACGGACACGGTGGATGAATTATGTATCAAGTCAAACTGGGAGTCTTTGACGGCCCCCTTGATCTCCTCCTGCACTTGATCAAACGGAATAAAATAGATGTCTACGAAATATTTATCTCCCGGATAACTAAAGAGTACCTGGAATATCTGGATTTGATGAAGGAACTTAACTTGAGCTTTAGCGCCGATTTTCTGGCCATTGCGGCTCAGCTTATCCAGATAAAGTCCAGGCGATTACTACCTCAGCTTGATTCGGATAGCCGGGAAGAGGATGAATCGGATAGTCTTACTGAAGAAAGCCTGTTAAAAAAACTTCTTGAGCCCGGAGAATACAGAGAGGTAGCTTTAGAACTTGAACTCCGGGATAAACTGGAAGAACAAATCTACCCGGTCACCCTCCACAAGGAGGGAACAGAGGTAGAAAAACCTGTTCTGGAAGTTAGCCTCTTTGATCTCATGGATGCCTTCAGGGAGGTATTAAAAAAGGCAAAGGAGTCAGAAAACAGGCTTACCCTGGCTACAGAAGAAATAACCGTTGGACAACGAATGAAACAGGTGCTGGACATCTTTGCGTCGGAAAAGAGGCTGTCTCTGTCTCAACTTCTGCTTAGAAGCGGAGGAAGGTCAAGGATTATTATTACCTTTTTAGCCATCCTGGAATTGATCCGGTTAAAGAAGATATTTGTTTACCAGGAAAAGCTGTTTACTGAGATATGGGTAGAGAGGAGGACTAATTATAGACTTCATGCGTGATTAACAACATTACCTAAAGTCATGGATCACGCCACCTTTGCAGGATTTC
>JASEGY010000602.1 GCA_030019105.1 bacterium
GGTATCCGTGTGCTATTAAATGATATTGGCTCTCCCGTAATATTGAGGAAAACACATTAAGTTGATGCCTATGGGTTGAGCAAAGCGAAACCCAACATAAATAGAGACAGTCCTTTGTTGGGTTTCGTTCCTCAACCCAACCTACATCTGTTAGGACACCACCGAATGGCCGAAACGATGAACAAGGCCGATTATTTTAATATTATGAGCTTACGGGTTTTGACCAGAGGTCCCGCCTGGAACCGATAAAAATAAATGCCGCTGGCCACTTCCTTTCCCTTTTGGTCACATCTGTCCCAGGGAACTGCCCAGTCACGGGTCAGATAACTTCCTGGTTCCAGATCGCCGGGTTCCAGAACCCTTATTAACCTCCCCGCAAGGTTGTAAATCTCTATCCGCACGTTGGCCTTTTCACTCAGGGCAAAAGGGATCCAACACTTAGAATTGGCTGGATTGGGATAGCTTTGATACAACGTGGTTTCAACAGGCACCTTTTGGTGAATGAGTTCCGTCTCGAGCATGCCCTCCTGGAGATCAATCTCGAATCTGGCCGCCGGACTCCACTCGGAGATATTGCCCCCGCAGTCCATTGCCCGCACTCGCCACATATAATTACCATCAGCCAGGGCCACCTCATAGTTAGGTTCAGTCAGCTCGGTAACATCAACCACTGGCGAATTCCAACCTGACTCGATGGGGGCAATCTGGAGATCATACCGGAGATCTATGCTGTGAGTGATGATGCAGGCTGTCGCAGGCGGCGAGTTAATGCCGCCATTGTTCTCAACAAGGGCAATTGATGCGGCGCTCCAGTCTACCCAGTTGCCTCTTGAGTAAGTATCCCCTTCATCCCATGAAAGCTGCTGAGTTGAACTGGTACAATGGACTCCATCTGCTGGTGTACCGAGAATTTGAGGCATAGTGGGAGGTGTGGTATCTACAAGAAAGGCAAAGGAGTCGGATCCGGTATTTCCGTCATTATCGACAGCCCGCCATTCCCACCAATAGAAATCTCCAGCGGTATCCGAATCCTCCAGACAGACAGTAGTGGCAAAACTATGGTTTGCTCCGGCATCTACCCAACCATCAGCATCACT
Organism: bacterium; assembly: GCA_030019105.1. Classification (GTDB taxonomy): domain Bacteria; phylum UBA9089; class JASEGY01; order JASEGY01; family JASEGY01; genus JASEGY01. The sequence goes on from JASEGY010000602.1 coordinate 1,098, forward strand.
ACCAGGGAGATTAATCACATTGGCCGCATTATAGACGCCAGCATTTCTCTCAATGATTCGAACTTTATAAGTCACCGGGGGTGGTTCTTCCAAACCGTTTGGTCTGGCTCCGGGAAGAGGAAGATCAACCCATTCCAGGGTGGGTGTGCAGTCATTGACATGGAACTGCCGGCTGCAGAACTCGGTATCTGCTCCGGGATATACAAGTCTTGCTTTATTGCAACATACAGTGTCAATAGTGAAATAGCAAATCTCGCTCCAGTCTCCCTTTACCCAATTACATGCAGGGTTGTGGGCTTTCGCCCACCAGAAGTCGTGGGCCCTCACTCGCCAGAACCAGATACCATCCGGCAAGGTGGCTCCGGTAAAGGGCGTAGAGCGATCGCTCAAATAGGCTGCCTGACGGCCGTTATTATCCTGACCAGTGCCAAAATTAAAGCTGGTGACATTCGTGATCCAGAGATCATAGTCAACATCCTCAATGTCGGCAATAGAGAAAAACCCATCATGATCAATCTGGACCTCATACCATCCAGGCATACTACTGGCCGGATCAAAGACATCAATCCAGGTAAAGGTTGGTTGAATGGCATCTGTCCGGTCTCCTCCATTAGCGCCTGTTACCGTGCTTGTTATTCCACACTTGCCTGGCTCCAGTATGGCAGGTTTCTCAGGTGGGATGCAGTCTTCAACCTCTGCAACTACGCCATAATCACTATTTGTAGAAAGGGCGCAGCACAGGGCAGGGGATAGGAAAAGAAAGATAAGAGTCAGGCTGTTAAGGAAAGGTTTCTTCATTGTCAAAGTATGCGGAATGTTAACAGGGTTACAGGGCAGTTATTTGGCCCTTACCAAAGGTATCGGCAAAAAGTCGCATACTCTTTAGCACTCATCCCAAAACCGGGGCGATATAGCTTTTAAGATAATGTTTTTGGGGTAGGCGAGTTCAATATAGGCTACGTA
>JASEGY010000603.1 GCA_030019105.1 bacterium
CTACTTCCTACTTCCTACTTCCTACTTCCTACTTCCTACTTCCTACTTCCTACTTCCTACTTCCTACTTATCTTTGGTGGGCCGTATAGGGGTCGAACCTATGACCTTGGGATTAAGAGTCCCCTGCTCTACCAACTGAGCTAACGGCCCATATTTGGTAATTGCTCACGTTGAAGAAACCGGCCTTGATCATCGTTTAGGCCACCAGAGCGCTGAAGAAACCAGGTTCCTTCAAGAAACCTGGTTTCTGAAGAGTCACAATGGCCGAAACGATGATTATCGCCAAGAAACCTGATTTTTCAGAAGTATATCATATTCCCCTTGAAATGTCGAGGATTTTTTTACACATTAAACCGGACTTCAATTACATCTCCATCCTGGAATTGATATTCCTTACCTTCGAGACGAAGCAGCCCCTTTGACCTGGCGGCAACTTTCGATCCACAACTCATCATGTTTTCGTAAGATATGACTTCGGCCCGGATGAATCCCCGCTCCAGATCAGAATGGATCTTACCGGCTGCTTTGGCCGCAGGTGTCCCGACCTGAATAGTCCAGGCCCTGGCCTCCTTTTCGCCCACGGTAAAGAAAGATATTAGTCCCAGGGCATTATAGACAGTTCGGATAAGGTTGTTTATGGCCGGCTCTTTGATACCTAATGCCTCCAGGAATTCGGCTCTTTCTGCTTCGGGGAGTTCCTTTATTTCAGCCTCGATCTTACCCCCTAAGACAATGAAGGGATAGCCTTTGCTTTGAGTATAATCCTTCAGATTATTAAGCCGGGGATAGTCTGTTAAACCCAGTTCCTCCTCACCTACGTTAGCCGCGATAATAAGCGGTTTAGCGGTCAGAAACCCGAAGCCACGGATGAGTTTTTCTTCTTCGTCACTCAAATTCATCAGTTTTATTGATTCGCCCCCCTCCAGGGATTGCCGGCAACTCTCAAGGAGTTGTTCTTCCCTTTCATCCTGAGGAGTTTTTTTCTTGCCCTTTTGGTGATTAATAGCTTCTAATCTACGTTCAATTATCACCAGATCGGCCAGGGCAAGTTCATCATTTATCTTTTGTATATCCTGAACAGGATTTATTTCACCTTCGGCATGGGTAAATAAAGGAACGATTTCCAATAAGGCCTCCACCTGACGAAGATTAGAAATGACCTCAGGGTCTTGAAACCAGGCCCCTTTGGGCACAGCTAAATCTATGAATTCGATTTCAGCCGGAGTCACCTTTCTGGAGGGGTATATTTGAGCTAATAGGCTCAACCGCTGATCAGGAACCTTTACCTGGGCCAGATTAAACTTAGAGTCCCCCCGGAAGAATTCGTTGGCGCCTGCTCCGGTAAGGGCATTGAAAACGGTTGTCTTACCCGCTTGTGGTATACCAATAATAGCAACTTTCATCTAAAAATACTCCTTGCTAAGTTAGGCGAATTCAAACACGGGCACCTTAACTACACGGGTTGGCTTCCTTTGTTTCCACACCATCTGTTGCAGGTGCTCAACAGTATCGGGTGAAAAGAATTGTTCGCCTGTTTCTAAACACATTCGGGCCGGCACATTCTCGATGATAATGAGTTTATCTTCTACCTCTATAGTATATCTCACTCTTCTCTCAACTATTGTTTCTTTCCACTGGTTACTGCTCATTTCTCTGTCTCCTAATCCTAAAATCGATCCATTAGGTTGGATCTGGTTCATACAGTGTGATGATTTTTATCAAAGGACGAGAGGGATAACTGCATTGGAAATGTAATGGTCTGCCTACTTGTGTATAACCAAAAATCAAGCAACTCGGCCCGTATTTGTCATTTGGATAGTCTTCGATAACCTCTCCATTCGCAACAGCCTCACAGAATTCTTGCACACTGATGAGACGAAGGATACTCTGGTCAACTGCGTGTTTTGAGAACTCGAACTGATTCTGTGCAATCTTTTCGCGAATTTGCTCAATCATTACTTATCTTTTCAGAGGGCTGGACAACTGCCTCGCCTAACTATAGCTCTTAAGATAAATATTTTGGGGTAAGCGAATTCAAGATAGGCTAT
>JASEGY010000604.1 GCA_030019105.1 bacterium
AGTTATGAAAGGCTAAAGCCTAAACTCCAATTGATAGCCAACCCCAAAATCTTTCAACCTGTGCAATCAACTTTTTTTAACACAGAGAACGCAGAGATTACGCGGAGTTCGCAGAGATTAAATAATCTTTATCTCCTCTGCGTCCTTTACGTCTCCTTTGCGACCTCTGCGTTAACCTATTGATACAACTAATGCTTTTCTCCGTGCCTCCGTGGTGAATTCTGTTTGCACAGGTCGAAATTTTTTTTGCGAAAGAACCACTCAGGAAGGAAATTTTATATTCCAACAAGGAGATGCCCTTAGAAACAATGCATTTCCAGATTATGTTCGCAATAAACAGGTGAGAAAAAAGGTAACTACTCAGCCACCAGATATTGATTTTTGAAACTTACAGAACACAATATATTGTGGTTTGTCTACTTTTATAGGTTACATAGAAAGCCATTCTTTAGGAATTTTAGCTAACTTTTAAACATCTGACCACAATATGTTGTGGTTTTAACAGTTAAGACTACTATATAGAGGCTGAGTAGTTACGAAAAAAGTTCATTCTTCACACCTGTTAGGGGATTCCAGCCATAAGCAAGATATCACCTGGATCTTACCAGCCCGATTATTTTTATAATTCCAAGTGAGGCAAAGACAAACACAGCCGGCATAATAGGTGCGTGGTAACGGGGGCCGCTACCGGGATGAATTAAAGTGTGAACAACTGAAAAGTAAACAATGATTAACAAGAGAGGGAAAACGGTCCGCCATTTATCTCGAATAAAAAATAGCCCTAAGATTCCGAACAAAAGAGGCAAGGTATTCAGAATCAATAAAACAAGCTTTAAAAATACCGGGACATAATCCTTATTTTCGATATATTCCCAACTCGGACCCTTCACTCCGAACATTTCACTATAACTATAGGTTCTCCAAAACCAGAAAAATTTACCAGGAAGTAATCTGAAATATAGGAGAGGATCTGCTTTAATCTCATTTACGGTTAACTCTATCGCAGCATCATCGAGTGACTTATTTTCTTTATCCATGATCTCTTTAAGTTTAGGCATAAACTTATCCCTGGCACGTTGCTTCCAGTCTATACCCTTGTGGGGTATAATTGATCCCAGGATGTCTTTACCCATATTAGATGTAATCGGAATAAAACGGTGAAAAACAGAATAGTTTCTAGCCGTCCAGGGGGCAATCACCAGGCAAGTTACCAGGAAAACCGTTACACCATTAATGAAGGCCCTCTTCTTGTCCTGATAAAGAAGCAGCAGCCCCAATAAGATAAACACAGGTAAAGCCGCCAGGGTAGTCCGACACAAGCTCCCTATCCCAATTAATATTCCTATGAGCGGATACCACCTGGCTGAGTTTTCTTTAATAGTCCGAATCCATAAAAGAAGGATCATCGCTAATAAAAAGGTAAATAATGTTTCAGTCATGAGTTGGCGGTCGAATTCCCAAAAAGCAGGATATAGGGCTGCTCCTAAAGCGGCGATAAGGCCGACCCGATCATCATCAAGTGATTTTTTTCCAAGCAGATAGATTATCAAACAGGTAAAAGTGCTTAAAATGGCCTGAATTATATAGACAGCCGTATAATTTTGACCAAAAACCGAATAGATTGCGGCCAGAAAAAGAGGATAGGTTGGTCCACGTCGAGCGGTTTTGTTATATGATTCGGCTTCCATCGAATAACCATGCCCTTGAAGAAGATTCCAGGCAATATTATTATATTCGGCATGATCCTCAAATTCTGCTTCCGGGAAAGGGAAAAAAAGAACAATCAATAATCTGATTACTAACGCCAGAAAGCAGATCGAGATCAGATACTTAGTGGTCAATTTCAATCGTTGATCTTTATCTTCAAATTTCATCATTGCCCCCTCCGTATCTTCTCAAATTATAGGATTGCTGGTTTTTAATTGACAATAGTCCATCATTTTGATATCATAAGCTATTCTGGGTTATGAATTCAACTTAAAGGAGAAATTATACTATTACCCCGCAACATTTGCGTTGTCCGCGAGAATGTTACGATTGCGG
>JASEGY010000605.1 GCA_030019105.1 bacterium
GCAATCTGCAATCCAAAATTGGTTTGGTTGCGGCCAGAGGCCGCGCTAAGATATTGTAAGGTTTCAGTAATCAGGTGTCAGGTGTCAGGTATCAGCAATCAGCTTCACTGCCATTAAGTTAGTGATAGTCTCTTGCTATTGCTCGACTTAGCCGACAATCCTGTCCCGTAGGGACACTTGAAAATAGCCCAGCGATTTATCGCTGGGGAACGATGCGAAAAACCTGTTAGTCCCGTAGGGACGGCTGAACCGGAGTCCTCGCTTTTTTCAATCGTCCCTACGGGACTTGGTCGTTGCTCGCCCCTCAATCCCAGCGATAAATCGCTGGGCTATTATCGGATGCCCCTACGGGGCACTTAAGTAGCTGCATAACAGGAAGTTACCCTTAACTTAATGGCAGTGCAGCAATCAGCTTACCCCTATTTTCGTAGAGCGTAGAGCGTTTTTTCGCTCCACGCTCAACTTCTCCGGAACATCTGCGGGCTGTATACCAGGCAAAACCTGATACCTGACGCCGGCCTTGATCATCGTTTCGGCCACTCAAGTCGAAAATGGGGAATTAGGAAATGGGAAGTATCTTGATTTACTTCCTATTTCCCATTTCTTACTTCCTATTTTTAAATGGCCCAAACGATGATCAATGCCCGAAAATTTTAGGTGAAAAATAATGAATAAACAATCTGCAATTCGTACTCCCCAATCTTCAATCCCGGATACCCACGAAATGTGGGCGCAATCCGCAAGGCAAAAGAAGATTGCCATTCTGGGCTCAACCGGCTCGATAGGGATAAATACGCTTGAGGTAATTGAAAACCTCCCTTTCCTTTCTGTCTCTGGTTTGGTTGCGGGAAAGAATGTGGAACTTCTGGAGAGCCAAATTTACCGCTTCAACCCCTCCAAAGTGGCCATGATGGATGAAGAGAAGGCCTCTGAGCTAAGGAAAAGGCTGGTTAATCATCCTTGTAAGATTTGGTCAGGGCTGTCCGGGATTATCGAAGTGGCGACCGCCCCTGATGTTGACCTTGTTGTTTCAGCTATTGTTGGCGCAGCAGGACTTATCCCTACCCTGGAAGCAATCAAGGCAGGTAAAGATATTGCCTTAGCCAATAAAGAAACTATGGTCATGGCCGGGGAGATCGTTAACGAATTAGTTAAGGAAATTGGGGTGAATATCTTACCTGTAGACAGTGAGCACAATGCCGTCTTTCAAATCCTGGAAGGCCGACAGAGGGAGGACATAGAAAAGATTATCCTGACCGCTTCCGGGGGTCCTTTTAGAGATCGAAAGGGAGATTTTGAAGGTATTACCCCTGAAGAAGCCCTGGCCCATCCCAGATGGCTTATGGGGCCGAAGATATCCATTGATTCAGCTACCCTGATGAATAAAGGTCTGGAGGTAATTGAGGCGCACTATTTGTTTCATCTTCCGGCAAAACAAATATCAGTCGTTATCCATCCTGAGTCTATTGTGCATTCCCTGGTTGAATTTATTGATGGCTCGATGATGGCCCAATTAGGTATAACTGATATGCGTGTGCCGATTAGTTATTGTCTTACTTATCCTGAAAGGCTGCTGACTTCTCTGCCCAAACTAAGTTTAGCTGAAGCAGGCCCCCTTCATTTCTTCTCCCCGGACCTGGGCCGGTTTCCGGCCCTCAGATTGGCGCTGGAAGTAGTTGAAAAAGGTGGAAGCTGGCCTGCTGTTTTGAATGCAGCTAACGAGGCGGCGGTAGATCTCTTTTTAAAAGAGAAGATCGCCTTTACTAACATCCCCTTCCTGATCGAGCAGGTTCTGGAAAGACATTCCCCCCTTTCTCATCCTAACCTGGAGGAAATCCTGGCTATAGACCGCTGGGCCAGAGCGGAAGCCGAGAAATTGCGGATTTCGGATTGCAGATTGCGGATTTAAAAGTTGGCGACTATTCGTAATTGCTCAATAAAGTGTGGGAATCTCGCAAAGACGATAAGTCTTCACGGAATGTTGAAATTATAGTGCTTAAGAAAAAGATTTTGGGGTTGGTTGAAGATTGGAGTTTAGGCTT
>JASEGY010000606.1 GCA_030019105.1 bacterium
GTCCTTTTGGTCATTTGTGTCCTTGGTTTGGTTGCGGCAGGAGGCCGCGCTATGAGAATGGAGTATTTAGTTCCTTGGGAAAAGTTTACTTGCCCGACCATCAAGAGATAGAATTGATTATTGTTGAAAAAGAAAGTAATCTGGTTGCTGCTCAAAAGCAAGCTATAGCTGAGATAGCTGGTATTGGTAGCAGTGGTCTTACTGATGTAGCCCGTAATCACGACAAATATCTTTATAGAAAGGATTAAGTTAGCGAATGTTGCCAATAGTTTGGGACGATATGCTGCCGGAATATAACTTTGATTACCGGAAAGCACGTCCAAACCGGTTTGCTGCCCAATTTGACAAAAAACACCTGGTCGTAAGCCTTGACCCGGATGTTGCCAAAGTTTTCACTACGCCAGAATCTGTGAATGCAGTTCTTCGCGCTTTGTAACTACTCAGCCTCTTTATTAACCACGAATGAACACGAATTATCACAAATTTTTATAGCACACTGATGACACGGATTCGACGGATTTCCACTGATTTTTATTATCCGTGTGTATCCGTCTCATCCGTACAATCCGTGTTCTATTTGACTCATCGGCTAAATTGGTGGATTGCTGCTTTTATTCGTGTGTATTCGTGTCAATTTGTGTTAATTCGTGGCTGAGTAGATACCGCGCTTTGATTACCACAATGCTAAGAAGCAGCGAGGCAAAGGAATATTAAACTGACCAATGACTATTTAAAAAAGAGTCGAGACATCTTATCCCGCTACGGCATTAGACTCAGAAAGAGTCTGGGACAGAATCTCCTGGTAGATAAAAGTGTTCTTGAAGAAATAATAACGGCGCTTGATTTGACACCTTATGACCGGATATTGGAAATCGGCCCGGGGATAGGATGTCTTACCTCCAGGCTGGCGGAAAGGGCAGCCAGGGTGGTCGCTGTTGAGATCGATCCCAAGCTAATTTCCCTTCTGCGACAGGAACTGAAATCTTTCGCCAACATTGACCTTATCGAAGCCGACATCTTAAAGACCAACCTGGATCAGTTAACTCAGAAATCCGAAGACGAAACCCGAAACCCGAAACCCGAAACCCGAAACTTCAAGGTAGCAGCCAATCTGCCGTACTACATCACCTCGCCGGTGATTATGCATTTGTTGAAGTTCAAACATAATTTTACCCGGTTAGTAATTATGGTCCAAAAAGAGGTAGGTGAGCGGATATTAAGCCGGCCAGGGACAAAGGCCTACGGGGTGCTTTCCATTGCCGTGCAGTACCATGCAAAGCCAGGGTTAGTGACTTACGTGGACAGGAAATCATTTTTCCCGTCACCGGAGGTTGATTCAATAATATTAACTTTAGACATCCTTAAGCAGCCCAGGGTTGCTCTCAAGGATGAAGCGCTTTTCTTTAAGGTGGTTAAAGCCGGTTTTTCTCAACGCAGAAAGATGTTAAGGGGGAGCTTGAAATCACTTGGGCTGGAAGGGCCGGAGATAATCCAGCTATTGACTAATTTGGGGATAAATCCTGAGAGAAGGGGAGAGACCCTGAGCCTGGAGGAGTTCGCCGCTATCTCTGATCAGATAGGAGGACAACCAAAATGTTAGCTACAATGCCAAGAAGACTCAAGGAGAAATTTGGAGACGATTTAGCCGAGGATGTTTCCAGGTTTGTAGAAAATGTGGTCACGGAAAAAGTAGAAGAGAAGGGTATTTTCAGAGAAGAGATTAATGCTAGATTTAACGGATTAGAACATCGACTCGACAGATTAGAACAAGGCCTTGTGAGGCTGGAAAGTAGAGTAGACGGTATATACAAAGAAATAGGCGAGTTCTACAAACAAATAGGCGGTATCTACAAACAAATAGGCGATATCCACAAACAAATAGGCGATGTCCACAAAGAAATGGGCGCTCAACTTAAATGGATGGTCGGGACAATATCTTTCTTTGGGACACTCATTGCAGTGTTAATGGCCATCTTTAAGTTTGTATAGCTCTTAAGATAAATATTTTGGGGTAAGCGAATTCAAGACAGGTTATG
>JASEGY010000607.1 GCA_030019105.1 bacterium
GCCTAAACTCCAATTGATAGCCAACCCCAAAATCTTTTTCTTAAGCACTATAGTTTATCGTTTATTTCGGCCACTTATAAGACTTATAAGTCCTATAAGACTTATTCACCGCTGACCACTGACAAATCGTTAAGCTTAATCTTATCAATAAAAACGGCCAGCACGAACCGGGGAAGACTTAATATCCGTTTTATCCGCCAGGGTTGACAGTAAAGTCGATAAAGCCATTCCAGGCCGTGCTTCATCATCCATCCCGGGGCCCTCTTTAGCCGGCCGGCGATGACATCAAAGCTTCCGCCCACCCCCATACAAACCGGAACTCCAAGCAGCTCAAGGTGTTCTGCTATCCATTTTTCCTGCCGGCCCGGCCCCAAACCGACAAAGAGGACATCAGGGGAGGATTGTTTAATCTCAGCAATAATTCTTTCTTCGTCTTTTCTCCCAAAATAACCATGATGAGAGCTAACCACCTTCAGACCAGGGTAGTCCTTCGAGAGGTTTAAGGCTGCCTCTTTAACCACTTCAGGTGTGCTTCCAAGCAAAGAGATAGTGTAACCTTCCAGGCTTGAGAGCCGGCAGATATCTTTTAAATGATCTATCCCGGTCACCCTGCGACTAAGGGGTGTGCCATAAAATTCTGCTGCCCAGAGCAAACCAATACCGTCCGGAAGGAGTAAATGGGCCTTATCCATGGCCTGCTTTAATTTGTGGTCGGTTTGGGCTTTAAGGATCATCAGAGAGTTAGGAGTAAAGACTATATGAGGACTTCGGGAGAGGATAAATTCTTTTACTTTCATCAGGGCAGAGTGTTGAGTTACATGATCGATTTCAATACCCAGGATAGAAACCCTGGCTGAAGGCATATTGGTCTTAACAGGAAGAGTGCGCTTCACTTTATAAAAAAAGGGCCTTAAAGGAAGCCAGCCCGTAAGTCCGGCGGATAGAAGCAATATCCCGGAGATAAGAGTATTATTGAGGATAACGGCTGTGGAAAGCACTGAGAGGGCCAGACAGAGAAAGCTAATCAGGAAGACAGTTTGAGCGGTGGTCATCCCACCAACTAACCCCCTTCTGGATAAGGACTCAAACCTTCCCCCTTTTAGATAGGCATAAAGAATAGGGGTCGCGACCAGGGCAACCGGTATCCCCAATATAAACCAGGGAATGATAAGGATGAGCAAGGCTGTTGCCTTGGAGACCCCGATAATAGTCAGCCCTCCCAGGAGAAGGCCCAGGGTCATTGCCCCGGTTTCGCCTAAAGAGAGCGTAGCCGGATAAAAATTATACCTCAAGAAAGCCAGCCCCGCCCCGGCCAAAGAGACAGAAAGATAAATCGAAGTAATGGCCACAGACTCCCCCTGAAGTATACTAATAACAAACAGAGTTAGGGCGAGAATTGAGGCAATAGCTACCGCCAACCCATCTAACCGGTCAATCAGGCTAACCGCATTAACGATCAAAATGAGCCAGGCCAGTGTAACCGGCCAAACAGAGTGATCAAGATAGATATACCCTCCAAAGGGATTGGTAATAAAGGTGATCTTTAGCCCAAAGCCAACCACTATCCCTGCCCCTAATAGCTGTAGTCCAAATTTTACCTTCCAGGGAAGCGGTCTTCTTTTCATCAAAAGTCCGGCCACAAGAATCACTCCGCCTCCAATTAGGAGGCCGGCTGCTTGAGGATTCAGGCTGGAAGCAAATATTTTTTTAAGAAAAAAAACCAGGATCGCACTTGACCCCCGGGGCATATCTTCCAGTGGGGGAATAAGGGCGCTTAAACTGAAGGCCAGGTAAATAAGCAGACCGGCATCAAGGGAGCAGTATTGGGAAAGTCGTTTTATCAGGGGGGCAAGTCCATAGACAGCCATGGCCGCAATTAGAAATAAGGAAACTACTTGCATATACATTTAGTTTGCACGGAAACAAAAGGGGGAATTGATATTAGAAGCGGATTAAAAACAAGGAAAGAATTTTGGTAACTATAGTGTTTAAGAAAAAGATTTTGGGGTTGGTTATCCTTTGGAGTTTAGG
>JASEGY010000608.1 GCA_030019105.1 bacterium
CTACAAGTTGCCCGGAAGAAATCACAGGAAAAACGATGAAAATGAACCGTCCCGGAAATTAGGAAATGGGAAGTATCTTGATGTACTTCCTATTTCCCATTTCTTACTTCCTATTTTTAGATGGCCAAAACGATGAACATCGCCCAACTATTTTATAACCGCCATCTTGCGGGTGGCTTTATGCCGGCCGGCCTCGATATAATAGATGTAAACACCGCCACTTACCATTTGGCCGTGGCCGTTTCGGCCATCCCACTCAATATAATGCTCACCTATGCGGCGGTATTCACTTGAGCTAAAGTCAAGCTCCTTTACTAATTCACCGCCAATGCTGTAGATGCTGACAAGCACTTCATCGTCTGTATCATCCGGCAGGGTGTATTTAATGATCGTGCCGTCAGTAGCGACTGTCCCGTCCGGGGCGCTAACCATTTTCCCATCAACCGGATTAAAGGGGTTGGGATAGTTGTAGGTCTCCCACTCAGGAGATAAAACCTTGATCAATGCCTGGATAGTATCCTCCTCGCACTCACTTCGAACAGTAAGCTGTACCAGGTAGTTGCCGGGTTTAGGATAAAGATGCGATGGTGAGGACTCAGGGCTTGTCTCTCCATCTCCAAAATCCCACAACTGATCAGTAACATCTCCCACCGAGGCATTACTAAAGCTCACCGTCAAGGGGGCATAGCCTGAAACCGGATCAGCCGTAAACCCAGCCGTCACTTCACTCCTGACCACCTCAATATAAGCTGTCCTGACCTCGGAATCCGCCCCAACGTCTCCTTCCACATTAGACACCAGGGGCATTATAAACATGGACAGGATTGATGTCCGGGCTTGTTCCCCCATCGCCGAAATCCCATATCCGCGAAGTAACCGCACCAGTGGAGATGTCATTAAAATAAACCGTCAATGGTAGACAGCCGCGCAAGGGGCCGGCCGTAAAATCAGCTTCAACCGACTCCTTAATCTCAAATTCCATAGTTTCAACGTCAGCGCCACAGGGGCCGCTAACAATTAGTTTCACTTTGTAAATACCAGGTTCAGTATAGGTCTGACACAGGAACAGATCAGAACCTGGCAGGCCACCTTTAAGAATCCATGTCCGGGAAGTAATGGCCCCGGTAGAAACGTCGGTAAAACAGACGGTTACGGGTAGCCCACTATTCTTAAAGTCGGCCTTAATAGCGGCCGTGACCCTGAGAGGATCAACATGAATAGTCCTGGTAGTAGAATCAGGGTCACAACAGGCCCCATTTACTGTCAGCGTTACCAAATAATCCCCTGCCTCAGTATAAATACAGGTTGGATTCTGGGCAGTAGTATCAGGTACTCCATCTCCATCCAGGTCCCACGACCAGGAGGTAACATCTCCGCCAGTAGATAAATCGTTAAAGTCAACTATCAGGGGAGCACAACCCGTAGTTGGAGCCGCCGCAAAGTCGGCCATAAAACGCTCTTTGACATAATGGGTAATGACATTGGCGGCAAAGGGAGCGGCATTATCGGCCGCGATATCGGCCTGGTTTTGGATACATGCCCCTGAATCTACGGTCACCTCGGCTGTAAAGGTAAGGGTGTTAGAGTCTCCAGGATCAAGGTTACCCGGATTCCAGATAACGGCATGTTGTAAAGGATCATAAAGACCACCGCCAGTGGTAAGTACCGCAACTCCCGGATCAAGATGATCGGTTACTAAGACATTTGTTGCTTGAGGCCCGGCTCCATATTCATAATTCAAATGGTAGGTGATGATCTCTCCCTTAAAGATTTCCCTGGTACAAGTAGTGTCACCCACAGGGTCTGAGGACTTGGTCAGGGTAAGTTCAGTCACACAAGAATTAACTGTAATGGTAAAAGTATCACTTGCCCGACAGCCATTATTATCTTCCACTGCCAGGGAGGCTGTGTAGGTGCCGGGGTTATCGTAGGTATGCGTTGGATTGGGATCTGCGCTGGTCTCCCCATCCCCAAAATCCCACCACCAGGAGATGATATCCCCACTGAACAAGGAGTTGAAGTT
>JASEGY010000609.1 GCA_030019105.1 bacterium
CCTGAACTCCAAAGGATAGCCAACCCCAAAATCTTTTTCTTAACCACTATAGTTAGACGATCAGACCACCATGTATCATGTACCAGAGACCAGAGACCAGACACCAGACTACCAATTGGTTTGGTTGCGGCAGGAGGTCGCGCTATGATTTACCTGTTTATCTTTATTTTGATCCTGGGATTAAGTACCCCTGTTGAGGCAAAAGAGGCGGATGGTGGAGAGCTTGTGGCGCCTTTTAAAATGGGCATGGGGGCTCGGGCAACAGGAATGGGGCGGGCATTTGTGGCCCTGGCCGATGACTCCTCCGCGATCTATTGGAATCCGTCAGGCCTGGGGCGGCTTAATGGTTCTGAGGTGAATCTTTCTTATTTCCAGCCGTACAATTTCAATTTAATTGACAGACACAGTTATTATTGTACTGTTAGTTACGGCGTTCCCTTATCTTTCCCTCCTGGAGCATTGGGGATGGGAATAGCCTATCTTAATATTGATGATCTTCCACGGTACGAAGAGAGCAAAGAGATAGGAGATTTCGATTCTAAACAACAAATTATCTTTCTTTCCTATGGTTATCGGCCTAATGAAGTAATATCTATTGGCGCTACGCTGAAAAGGGTCGATTACCATCTGGCGGACTACAAGGACCATAGCTACGGAGGTGACATAGGAATTTCTTTCTCACCCAGGGAAAGAATAAGATGGGCTATGCTCCTGCAGAATTTGTGGGAAGCTAAAATAAGGCTGATTGAAACCGAGGAGAGATTTCCGTTTCGGGTTAGATCCGGCCTGAGTTATAGCTGGAAGGAACTTACTTATAATATCAATAAAATGACTTTTAGTTTAGGGGTGGATTACCAGTTTAAAGATAAACTCCTCGATTGGGGGGCCGGCATAGAAGGGGAGATATTAGAAATGATGTGCTTAAGGTGTGGTTATTACGAACCGGCCGAGGAGATTAATTTGGGAGCGGGTATTATTATTTCCGGGTGGCGTTTGGATTACGGCTTTGGCCTGCCTGCTGCGAGTGAATTAGGGCCGAGTCATCGGCTGTCGCTTGGTCGGAAGTTCGGACAGGTTGAGTAAACCAAAGGGAGAAGCCTTGGCAGCTAATTACATAGTTTTCATTAGCCATGCTGGAACGGATACGTGGGTAGCACGACAGATTCAGAAGTGTATTATTCAATGTGGTGCTGACACTTTTCTGGACGTAGCAGACATCGATGTAGGCGATGATTTTGAAGAAAAAATTTTAGAGGAAATTGCAAGATCAAGGGAGCTGCTCGTGCTTTTTACTCCCTGGTCGCTTAAACGTCCCTACATTTGGATGGAAATTGGTGCTGTATGGGGTCAACGTAAAAGAATCGCAGGCATTCTATATGGTTTGACTACGCGTGATATTGCAACCATTGAATACGTGCCGGCAGTTTTGAAGCGGATTAACTTAATTGATATTAATGAGCTTGATACCTACTTTGAACAGCTTGAGAAACGTGTTAGTGCAGTTAGTCCGGAAAGGTAGGCTTTTAAATGGGTTCTACACAAATGAAGTATGACGTTCTTCTGTCGTATTTACCAGAAGATCGAGGCAGGGCAACTGAACTTCGAGTAAGGCTCGCAGAGTTAGGCATTCACGTCTTTGATGCTACAGTAGATATGTTGCCTGGAGAAGACTTGGCTTCAAGATTGGAAGGTGCTTTAGAGACCAGTAGGTTCTTAGTTCTCATGATCGGTCCGGATACTTTCAAATCAAGCTGGATAAACTTCGAAGTCGGGGCAGCTCTTTCCATGCGAAAAGGGATAATCCCAATTTTGTCAAAAAATGTTGACCAAAAAGATTTACCGCTTCTGATTTTATCGAGGGTGTCTCTTTCGACGGAGAATGTTGACGAAATGGCCCAACAGATAGGTGCAGCGGTTAGGGACCTGGAAGAAAATAACATACCCGGCTCAGGTTCAAGGTTCACAGTTCAAGGTTCACGGTTGGTCGCCCTTCAACCTTGAACC
>JASEGY010000060.1 GCA_030019105.1 bacterium
TTATCTCACGCAAAGCCGCAAAGCCGCTAAGGGCTTCTATTCTTTGCGCCTTTGCGCCTTTGCGAGAGATTATTTATTAGTGTTAACTGGTTTTTGAAGGATGTCCGTCCCGAAATTAGAAAGTATGAAGGCCCAATTTCTAATTTCCAATTTCTAATTTCAACATTAAAGGGGGAACGAGATGAATCGCCAGAGACTACGAAAGCTAATTCTTCTATCTATCCTCTTATTAGCTTCAGCCCGGCTAACTATAGCGGCTGAAGAGGGTGAGCATTCCTTCCTGTGGCTAAAAGATAAACTCGACAAGCTTCCTTTCCAGCATCTTGTTCTGGACCCGGATGCCCGGATTTACACCCTTCCTCTGGGTGATGGCCAGGAGGCCGTCTCTACTATTCAGCCGGACTTACAGAGGATGGCTGAACGCGCCTTAACTCTTTACAATATAAACTATGGCTCGGTAGTTATCCTTAATCCGAAGACTGGCGCTGTCCTGGCTATGGCCGGCTACAAACAAGGAAATTCTTCCTACTCTCTGGATAATGATAGTTGTAATTTAGCCAATAGTTTAGCCTTGAAGGCCCGACATCCTGCCGCCTCAATTATTAAAGTAATTACAGCCTCGGCCGCCCTGGAGAATAAAGTAGCCAGGCCGGAATCTACCTTTTCCTGCAGTGGAAAATTGATTGACCGGCGCGACGGGTGTTTGCTTAGCGATCCAACACATGTGAGGCACGGTGAAATCGATCTTTCCCTGGCGCTGGCTAAATCATGCAATGTTACCTTTGGTAAAGTAGCGGCCCTTCTGGGACCTGCCAGCCTCAAAGAATACACCCGCCGGTTTGGCTTTGATGAGGCGCTCGATTTTGACCTTTCGGTAGAACCCAGTCGTGCCACTGTTCCCGGCAATATTAAGGGACTGGCCAGGGCAGGCGCCGGCTTTGGTGATGTGATGATGAGTCCCTTGCATGGCGCGCTCCTGGCAGCTACGGTGGCTAATCATGGCCGAATGTTCAGGCCTTACCTCTTCGCTGAGGTGAGGGATGAGACCGGAAAGCTGCTTTTCCGGCAGGAACCACAGGTGATGATGAGGCCGGTTGAGGCTGCTACCGCTTACCAGATCGGACGGATGATGGAGGAAACTATTACGGAAGGAACGGCGCGGCGAAGTTTTTATAAACAGGGCAAACCTATCCTCCCGGTAGAGATAGCCGGCAAGACAGGAACCCTTACCGGGGGCAATCCCAATGGGGTTTGCACCTGGTTCGTCGGTTTTGCTCCGGCTGATGATCCCCGGATAGCCATATCAGTCCTGGTGGTCAACCACTCTCGCAGTGGAACCAAGTCCACCCGAATAGCCAGCCGTGTATTGGCCGCTTATTTTGAAGTAGATCCCATTCCCGAAAAAAAATATATCGCGACGAACTCCCCCCAAAAATACGAAAAAAGATATGCCGCGACGAACTCCCCCCCCAAATATCATGTGGTTAAAAGAGGTGAAAACCTCTGGACGATTGCCGGGAAATACAAGGTATCTCTCAAAGTTCTGAAGCAAGCCAATCGCCTTCACTCGAGTTCTCTGAAGGTTGGCCAAAAGCTGGCTATACCTGGAAGAGGGGGGACTTCAATTAGCTCTGATTCTCTTGTTGCCCTCAGGCCTGAAGTCGCCCCTCCCGTGAAGATAGTTGCTTCCGCCTCAGCCGGGCATTCTATTCCTGCTGCCCGGCCGACTAAACTTCACGTAGTTAAGAAAGGAGATAGCCTCTGGAAGATTGCTGAAAAATATGGGGTTTCCTGGAAAGACTTGAAGCGGGTCAATAGCCTTCGGTCCAATCATCTTAAAGTAGGCCAGAAATTAACTGTCCCTGGTTCAAGAGAGAAGCAAGTTACTTCTGCTTCAGACGCGCATTTTGCTTCTGCTGACCAGCCGGCTAAACTTCACGTGGTTAAGAAAGGGGAAAGCCTCTGGGAGATTGCTGAAAAATATGGGGTTTCCTGGAAAGACCTGAAGCGGGTCAATAGCCTTCGGTCCAATCGCCTTACAGTCGGCCAGGAATTAACTGTCCCGGGTTAAGATACAGGGCATAATACGATAGATAGGGTTCTCATAGCGCGGCCTCCTGCCGCAACCAAACCAAGGACACAAAGGACCAAAAGGACCAAAGGCCACCCCAAATTACCGACCTTTATGTTCATAATTCTCGCGCACAACGCAAATGTTGCGGGGTAATAGTATAGCGCGGCCTCCTGCCGCAACCAAACCAAGGACACAAATGACCAAAAGGACCAAAAGCCACCCCAAATTACCGGCCTTTATGTTCATAATTCTCGCGGACAACGTAAATGTTGCGGGGTAATAGTACTCCATTCCATTTGATTTTAGTGGTTTGGATAGAAACCAGGTTCCTTCAAGAAACCTGGTTTCTGCGGGGCCTACCAACAAATTCAAATGGAAGGGGGTAATAGTATAGTCAAGTACTATTTGATAATTACCAGCTTACCGGCCCGTTTGGTCTTTAAGTCAGATAAGCGGTAGATATAAACTCCACTGGGCAGCCTATCTTGCCTGACCCACCACCGCCATCTACTTTCCGATGGTTTCGCCGTCTTAATCAACTGTCCGGCCAGATTAAAGATATGGATTTGCACCCCCTCCTTTAGCCCCTCAAAGACAATGGCCTCGGCTTTGGAGGCATCGAACAAGGTCGGATAAATGACAACCCTGCTTAAATCCTGAGCCGGTAGAGGGACATATTCGGCTATCCTGAAGATGGAGAGATGAGGAACTTCAGCGCTGAGGGTATGCTTATTCTTGTCTCTATCTACTATACTGCCAGTCATAATCCACTGCGTTCCGTTAAGACGATAAATCAAAATATCTTGCTCGTTAACCGGCAAATCAGCCGGATAGGGAATAGTGACCCTGACCGGATGATGAAACCCATCGGGTAAGATCACATCTCCATCCTCGCCTGTCACCCGGTACTCCCGGGTAGTTTCAGGAACCAGATAACCTAAAGACGGGTCTGCTTCAGCCGCTCTGTCCGCCTCTTCCAACTCGGGCGAAGATGGACTAAGGTCCATAAACAGGGTCACTGGTTCATCAAAAGCGCCGGCCGGGATATTTAAACCGGTTCCGTCTGAGCGGGTGATAATGCTTTCTTCAGTGGGGTCGATAAAGATAATATCATTTACAACTATTAAAGGGGTCTGATTCCCGACCCTGTCCTTGATCCCATCCACCTTCATGGTATACACCGTGGAGGCCCTCATCCCTTCAACTTCAAGCTGAACCAGCCCGGAATCATTTTCGTCAAGGTAACTCTTTGTAATGCAAAGAGTAATACTGGAGGTATCCGTTTCCGCTACAGCAAAAAGGGTATCTTCCAGGCTCAGCGGCAGACTTTCGTCGGCCAGGTGGAGTAGAAACCCATCCTGGTTGGCCGTGACCCATTCCAGAGCCGGCGGGGTATGATCTATTCGGATGAAGCCGGGAGAAAGGGAGGTGAAACTGAACCGGCCGTCGGTTATTTCAGATGATACCCGGTACTGACCTTCTGCCACCTGTGAAGTATCCCAGAGGTAACTATCCGCCTCGTCATCCTCACTCAATCCGGAAACAATTAGAATGCGGAATGCGGATTGCGGATTGCGGATTGCGGACGGCCGACGTTTCCCGATCCACGGTCGGCTTCTATCTGTGAACTGTGGACTGTGGGCTGTGGACTGAGTGGACTCATAGAAAAGGGAGATAGCGGCATCATCGTCCATGTCCTCATCATTCCAACTAATTTGGTAGTTATCCTTGACCGCTACCCCTTCGGCTGGAGGGGTAAGCAGGGTAATAGTTGGGGCATCCTTAATGGGTTCAATCTGCTCGGCGCTGAGCGTGACATTACCGGCGACATCTTCAACCCTGATCCGATAGGTCAAGGTTTTACCGGCTACGACCTCCCACCCTCCGGCCGGCGACGTAATCTGAAATCCGCAATCCGAAATCGATTCAATCTGCAATCCGCAATCGGAACAATCTGCAATCTGCAATCCGCAATCCGCAATTCCGGAGCCGCCCTCATCCGCGGCTGTAACCCTGACGATCAGGTCTCCCTCAAAATGTTCCGTCAGGTCTGCCGGCTCCTGACTAATGTCGGCGATAGTCGGGGCAGTCCTGTCAAGGCCGATCCCCTCGATTTTCTCAGGGGATTCTTTATGCCCAACCTGGTCGATGGCCCAATAGGCCAGGGTATTGTCCGGCCATTCGGTAGTGATGAGGGGTTGCCCGTCCAGGCTCACCCTTTGCTCCCGGCCGTCATTAATCCGGTAGTAAATATCCTCTACGCCGCTGCCCTGGCCGTCATCGGCCGTCAACTCGATGGTAAAATCCTGTCTTCGCCAGCCAGGCTCATAGTCAGCCATTGTTACCGGGGCCTGGTTGTCAACCTTGATCGATCTTTCCGCCCAGGCTGAATAGGTCCCTTCATCATCCCTGGCTCTGGCCCTCAAGATGACATTGGGATTTATACCCCGGGCAGGAAGACTATTCCAGGTCAAGGTGTAGGGAGGCGAAGTAATTGGACTCCCTGAAACATCCGGCCAGCTCTGACCATTATCCAGCGAGACCTGGATAAAGACCCGGTCTATCTTCCCATCCTGGTCCTGGCAGTCAAGCTTCAAGCTCAGGTTGTCTTTGTGCCAGATATCAGCTTCCGGTTGAATCCAACTGCAGGTCGGGGAATCATTTATATCGTCGATCAGCTCTTCTTCAATAGAGCTGAAGACGACATTTCCGGCCTGGTCTGTGGCCCTGACCTGCCAGGAAACAACCTGGCCCCGAACCCCGTCCCATGGAGATTGCGGATTGCGGATTGCGGATTGCGGATTGATGTCTGTAGACCATATCTCCTGGAGGATTCTGGTCATGGTTGAAAATTCAGACCAGCCGCTTGCCTCAATCTGATAAGCCAGCTCTACGTGGGCAAGACCACTCCCGCCTTCATCTCTGACCTCCACCTCAATCCGGAAAGGTCCTGAGGTGTCCTCAGTCAAATCCAGGGGATCAGTGGAGAAAGCCCCGATATCAGGGGGTGTGGTTTCGTATCTCAATTCGACCGAAGCCACCTGAAGGTAATCCTGCTGACCGAGGTTATCTTCTAACCAGAGATAGAGCATCGGCCCGCCAGGCCAGCTCGGCCCGCCAGGCCGGCTCGGCTCGCCAGGCCGGGTCGCCATAATTTCAAAGGGGTGGAGGGTGGTTGATTCGCCCTCGTCTCCAGTTTCCGGCGGTGAATCGAGCTGGTAATGAGTATATGCAATCCCGGAGAGATCGGGTGGATCAGTCCAGTCGATGATAAAGTCAGGGGAATTCTTCCAGGGGCTTGGATTTTCATCGTCCGCAGTTAAATCAATGGGGGGAGGCGGCGGGCTCTTGTCTAACTTAATACCGGTCAATATCCGGAAAGATTCCTGATTGCCCACTACATCCACACTCCAGTATTCCAGGATATTATTATCGCGCTCAGTAGTAATAACCGGCTGTCCGTAGGCTGCAGTATCCTTCTCCTCTCCCTCATTGATCCGGTAATAGGTCCCGGCTGCTCCGCTTCCCTGTCCATCTTCGGGGATGAGAGTAATAGTGAAATCCTGGGTCTGCCAGTTGCCATCATAATCGTGGGAAGTAACCGGGGCCTCGTTATCTATCCTGATCCGGATTTCATCGTACTTAGAATAGCTCCCCTCATTGTCCTGACTTCTGGCCATGATCTTAACCGCCGCGGCTACCCCGGTATCCGGCCGGCTGTCCCATTCTAATTGGTAAGGCGGTTCAGTTACAGGGGGCAAATCAAACCATTCCCCGGCAAGGAAATAAGCAAATTCCACCTTGACTATCTTTCCGTCAGAATCAATGGCCTCAGCAGAGAGGGTTACATCTCCCCTATACCAATTATCCGCAGCAGGACCGATTAGCCGGCAGAAGGGAGGATCATTGATGGAATCAATAAGCTCCTCCTGTTCTGAACTCTCGATTATGTTTCCGGCCACATCCGCTGCTTTGACCTTAAAGCTTATTGTCTCACCCCGATAATTATCCCACAACCCCGGTTCAGGGATGGAGAAGAAATGGCTTTTGCCGCCCTGAGAAGTCATATCTTCATAACCATCGTAGGCCTGGCTGCCCAACCGGTAATCAAATTGGGGAATCCCTGAAAAGCCGCTCAGGGTATCAGTTACCGAGACATAGACGGTTAAATGACCAACTGAGTCTTCGGTTAAATCAGGGGGATATTTTACCCAGTTGCTGATAACCGGTGGGGTCAGGTCTAATTTGATCCCGGTAAGAGATTTTGACGACTCCCGATTTCCTAACTTATCTATGCTCCAGTAAGTAAGCCGGTTATTTGTTCCTTCCAGATTAATGAGGGGTTGGGTATCGTTTATTTCCGGTCCGCTGTTTATTCGGTAGGTGGTGGTTTCAACACCCCCTCCATTCCCATCTGTGGCCAACAAAGGAATGTAAAAGGCTTCCGGGTGCCAGATATCCTGGTAGATAGCCGTAGTCACCGGCGGCTGATTGTCCACCCCTATGGAACCGGTATCATACCCTGAAGCCAGGCCATCTTCATCGGCGGCCATTACCCGAAGTACCACGCCAGTATCTACACTGTTAGCCGGCTGGCTTGACCAGGCCAAAGAATAGATAGCTCCAGTGCCCGTGCTTACCGGGCTTCCGGCACAATCCTCCCAGCGCCCTTCCCGGTAATATTGAAACTCCACCCGGTTGATGGCATTATCCGGATCATCTACTTTTGCCTGGATTTCAATTATGCCGGCGTACCAATCAGGTTCGGCCGGGTAAATTAACCGACAGACAGGTGGATCATTGATGGAGTCGATCAATTCGGTAATCTCCTCAAAGGCTTCATTCCCAGCCACATCAGTGGCCCTGATCTGCACGTAGATGTTTTTCCCCCGCTCATTATCCCATAATTCCGGTTCAGGGATAGTCGCTGACCAGGTATCCCCTTCAGCAGTCATTTCCTCGTAACCATCGCAGGCTGCATCACCTATCCGCCAGTTAAATTCAACTCCGGCTGACCCGCTCAGAGTCTCCTTAATAGTCACGGCCACCTTGAGAGGGCCAATACTGTCTTCGGTCAAATCTTCCGGATCAAGAGACCAGGAGATAATTCCAGGGGGAGTTTTATCTAACTTCAGGCCGCTCAGGAAGCCGGGCTTCTCCTGGTTGCCCACCTGGTCTATGCTCCAGTAAGTGAGGCTGTTGTCAGTCCCTTCGGTGCTAATAACCGGCAGCCCGTTGAGACTCAGGCACCTTGTTTCACCCCCGTTAATCTGATAATAGGTGTCAAATATGCCGGACCCTGTACCATCACCGGCCTCCAGGCTGATGGTTAGATCAGAGGTATACCAGGAAGAAGTGTCAGTAGAGGCAAAAGTCTGCGGCGGCCGGTTATCTACACTGATCGCTACGGTGTCCCACCCGGAGTCAAGGCCGGTCAGGTCCCAGGCCCTGGCCCTGAGATAAACCCGGGTATCTACACCGTCAGCCGGAGAACTGTTCCAGGTAAGTTGATATGGAAGAGAGGTAACCGGACTTCCTGACACCTCCTGCCAATCCTGGCCATCAAGTGAGAAGACAAATTCAACCGAGTCCATAGCTTCCTCATCAGTTGCCTCAGCCGTAATCACTATCCGGCCAGCCTGCCAGGTAAAGGAATCCGGTGAAGTGATCCGGCAGGTAGGGGTATCATTTACGGTCTCAATGAACTCGCTTCCTTCCTCTGCCACGGACTCATTGCCGGCCAGGTCATTGCATCTAACCCGCCAATAGATGGCCTCCTCCTGATGGTCGGCCCAGGTACCTGGCGGGAGGATGGAAAATGACCACGTATCCCCTTCCCCCTGCGTCATAACTTCATAGCCGTCATAATTAGTTGAGTCAAGCCTATAATTCAGGTAAGGCACAATAATGCCACTCAGGGTGTCATTTACGGTCAGGCTGACGGTTAAAGGTCCCGATGTCTTTTCGGTCAGGTAAGGGGGATCAAGGGTATATGGGCCAAAGACCGGTCCGGTCTTATCCAGCTTGATCCCGGTTAGATTATGGTGTGATTCTTCATTGCCCACCTGGTCAATGCCCCAGTATTCAAGCTGGTTATCCCCCCCTTCCGTAGAGATTACCGGCTGACCGTGAGCAGATAGATTCCTTTCAGCCCCACCATTAATCCGGTAGCGGATGTCCGAGTTTTCAAGCCCGCTGCCGTCGCCGTCATTGCCGGTGATGTTGATCGTAAAATCCTGCTTGTGCCAGGTGACATCGTAGTCATCTGTAGTCGAGGGGGGCTGATTATCTATCTTGATCGGTTGTTCGTCATATCCGGAATAGTCGCCTTCATTATCCTTAGCCCTGGCCCTGATCCAGACCGTAGAATCAGTTCCGTCAGAAGGAAGGCTGGCCCAGTCGATCGAGTAGGGTGAAGTGTAGACAGGGCTGTTAGAACAGGAAGACCAACTGGAGTGGTCGAGGGAATAATCGAATTCAACCAGGTCAATGGCTCCATCAGGATCCGGATCGCCGGCCGAGGCGGTCAGGGCAATGGTTCCCCGGTACCAGGCGTTAGCTGAAGGAGAAGTAAGGGTACAGGTAGGTGGATCGTTGATCCGCTCGATAAGCTCATCTTGTTCGGAGCTTGTGGCCGTATTACCCAGCCCATCGCCGGCCTGAACACGGTAGTAAAGATACTGACCGCCGTAGTCAGCCCAGGTCAGGTTAATACTGAAAGACCAGGTGGTTCCGCTTACCAGGGTCATATTTTCATAGCCGTTATATGCGGCTGCTCCAAGGCGGTAGTCAAGCTGAGGTATTTGGCCGGAGAGGCCAATACCGCTGTCGGTTACATCAACCCTGATCTGGAATGAGCCGATATGCTTGTCATTCAAATCAGCCGGATTCTTCAACCAATTGCTAAATCCGGGGGCCTCATTATCCACCTTGATCTGCTGTTTAGCCCAACTGGAATAAAGACCGGCATTGTCCCTGGCCCTGGCCATGATCCAGACCGTAGAATCAGTTCCGTCGGAAGGAATACTGGCCCACCTAATCGAGTATGGTAAACTGGAGTCAGGGCTGCCGGCACAAGGAGACCAAATGGAGTCATCCCAGGAGTATTCAAACTCCACCCAACTCACAGTCCCATCCGGATCACTGGCGTCGGCAGATAGGGTAATGGTTCCACTGTACCAGGTGAGGGTAGTTGGTGAAGTGAGGGTGCAGGTGGGGCTATTACCGGCAATGGTCAGGGTATCAGTCGCCGGCGCGCTGTCTTCACTTCCAAAGTAAGTGACGGCCTTGACTTCAAAGTCGTAGGTTCCGTCCGCCAGGGTGGGGGTGGTGAAGGAAAAATTCTCGCTTTGTCCATTAAAGGTCCCGTCATTCGCCGTGCTGTTCAGCCAGCCACTCCAGCTTCCGGCCCCCAGCCGGTATCGATATTGCACCCCAGAGATGGTATCGATGTTAATCTCACTTCCTCCTCCTGCCCCGTAGTGACTTTCAGGATTGTTGTTGGGATATGCCTCTACAATTGAGGCTGAGCCGTTATAGGTTGGGGTATGGTCGGAGGTTGGATCAGGAGAGAAGGCAGTCAGATTGGTTTGGGCCGAAAGGTCAAAGATGTCTAAGACCCCGTCGGAGTCGCTATCCCGCCAGCCTATTTGTTCCCGGGTATAGGAGCAGACGCTTCCAGAGTTGTAAGCAGAAGTCCCGCCTTTCATAATACAGGCATGCGGCCCTTCATAATTTCCATTGATTACATTCAGGTATCCGGATCTGGCCGTAGAACTACATCCTTCTCCAGTGCAGCTATATTCGTCTAAGGCATAAAAGATATGCCCCATCTCGTGGGCACACACAGCCGCCATCTTGCTTATTGTATAGGTGGCATTATCGTAAGTCATAATCATGTAAGGCCCACCGAGCCAGGCCCAGGCAAAGGTGCCGTCAGTAAATTGACCATCACCATCATTACTGGAATCGACGATGAAGATGGTAAAGGCCCAGTCAGTATTGTAGTTATTTTTGAGCCAGTTGTCATAGGCAAAGCTCCGATCCAGGTGATCGCCTGAAGAATAGCCCATATTGCCCAGAACGTCAGCCACCCAGGTTTGAGCAAAATTCTGGTCGTGGTTAATGGGTTCATATCCGGTGGAAACTACTCTGATTTCGGTTGTTGGATAAGTGGAGAAGCTCAGGTTAGTATTGGCCGGCGACCTGGCTACCCACCAGTTAAAGGCCTCCTGGATTTCCGAGATAACATTATTCCTTTCAGCCGTGGTCCAGTCTTCAGTTGAGGAGGCACCAGTACTTTCCGGAAAGATGATCCCGACGGCTACACTGCCGGCCATATATTCACTGGTTTCCTGAGTTTGGGGTGTCTGAGGAATGGCTTCCTGCAAGATAGGGGCCTGAGAAGGCCCTTTAGAGGGGGGGACAATGAGGACATCGTTAGGGATAGGCCCGGGGATACCCGGGGCAGGCTTAGCCAGAGCCTGGACAGGGATGAGGCTTGACCCCAGAAGAAACAATAATATTAAGCGGAAGGTAATCTTCTTTTCCATATCCCCTCGGGACTTCCTTTTTGATACTGCCCCATTGGGAAAGCGTGTCCAGTTGTTCATAAAGGAATTGTTCGAGCATTGGTTGGCGCCTCCTTTTTTTCGTAAAACACCACTCCAACACGCTGAATATGTTCCACTACATCCTGATCGCTGATATGCTTGAAAATGGACAGGTCGAAGGTATAGGGCAGAAGCAGATCATCAATTTCATCCATGATTTTGTAAAGCGTGTTCATCGTTAAATCATCTCCGCCAAAGAGCGTCAGGTCAATATCCGAGCCGTTCTTGTAGTCACCTTTGGCGCGCGAGCCGTACAAGATCGCTTGATCTACTTGAGGATAACGGGCAAGGACACCGCAGATTTTTTGTATGGTGGCTTCTTTCAAGCCAAACGGGAGCGTCATGATGCTCCTTCCGTCAAGGATTCCATTTTGGTCCGTAGCAATTGAAACTCCGGAAAGTACCTATTGAAAATTTTATCGGCAATATCTTCGGCGACGTCTTCGTTGTATGTGTGACTGGTCAAGGTTCTGCTTTTGAGCATATCCATCCACGTTTCTCCATCCTCGATCAAACCGCGCCTGAATGCGAGGCGAAATGCGTCGCGACTGCCGTGAATAGTGGTCTCTCCCTGCGATTCAAAGTAGTCTTTCAGGGTATTCCAGGCTAACTCGTATGTGTATTCAAACGATTGAATAAGCCCCTGGAGTTCAAGCTCGTTCAACTCCTCTTTCTCGATGAATTTTGTCAATTGTCCGAGGGCTTTCTTGAAATGATTAAATCGTTGTATCCAGCGGATGTCTTGCGTACTCATAGAGCGTCTCCATAAAATGCCTTGTTCAATGCCTTATCTTCGTCGCTGACCTTGAATTGAGCATCGTCAATCTCGGAAAGATTCACATACAATATGCTGCGATACCATAAGAGGAGAGCGATTGCAAATATTTTGCGAGAAAAACTGGAAGGGAATTTATGCGCTTTGTGTTGTCTACCATGCCATATTATGCTGCTAACTCCATAGTTTGTATAGCTGAAGTCTTTTTATCCATATCTTGGATTAAGTCTTGGATAGCATCGACCTCTTCCTCTCCAAAGTATGGTTCACCACACTGCTTACAGACAAATGCCGGCACGTCTTCGATGAATAGATGATAGCTTCTTCGATTTATTGAATAAGTAGTTTTACCTTTATCCATTTTCCCTTTACAATATAGGCATTCCATTCGATTAATCACCTCAACGATGAACATCGCCCTTTCTGCCAATTAATAATGCGCTAAAGCAACGTCTTCTAAGACTACTTGCTTAAAGACGTTTTTATCTCCTAACCGTTTAATTGTATCTAATATTTCGATTCCGGCTAAATGTCCATCAGCATCGTAATCCGCCGCTAACCCCTCTGAAAGATGTTGGGTTGTAACTGTAGTTTCAAGAAAACGGATATAGAGGGCATCTACTTCAGGGTCATAAGTGATTCTCATTCTTCTGCCTCCTTTCAAAAATAGTAGGTATATACTGTAACGACTACAATTTCTACTGCTTCTTCAACAAAAATTGGGCGCACTTGTTTTGTCGCATATATCTTTCCATTCCACTCCTTGCCATAGCTGAAATTCTTGCAACACTCCAGCCGTCCTGATTCAGCAGGCGCCCACCTTTCAGAGCGAATGGCTGCCTTAATCTCGTCTTCTGTTGTTCCTCTAAAGGGTAGTTGCGAACGTGCATGTCCAGAAAGACGAATGGGCTTCATTTTACCACTTTTTATCTTAGCGCGGCCTCTGGCCGCAACCAAACCAATTTTGGATTGCAGATTGCG
>JASEGY010000610.1 GCA_030019105.1 bacterium
CGCAATCTGCAATCCAAAATTGGTTTGGTTGCGGCCAGAGGCCGCGCTATGAGGATATGGGGATCATTCTCCCGCGGAGGATTTTGAGTCTTCTCAAGAATCTGTGATAAAGTCGTACATGCAGTCCAAACGTTAAAGTTGGCATGTTTTTTGTCCCGAATGGGACAAACAGAGGCACGCTCAACGACAACTTCGACCCGAAATCCACATCTTTTTAAGAAGGCATAAAGTTGATTCAGTGTAGTAGTCTTTCCAGCTTTCGGAACACCGGCAAACTCGATCACTATTGGCCTCCGGCCAGTTGTTGTGAAAAGCTTTGACGCACGCTCAGCCCGGACTTGTAAACTTGATTTAGTTCCTCCGTTCTTTTTAATTCACGGTAATCTCATTCCGCGGTATGGTTCAAAAAAGCCGCTTTAGGGTAACTATAGTCTGTAGTGGCAGAGCTTGCTCTGCTTTAGCCGAAATAGGCAAAGCAAGCTTTGCCACTACCTCTCAAACATGTTACCCTAATTTGAACCATGCCCATTCCGCAATTGTATAATCTCCATTACCCATTTTACTGCCTGAGTAAGGCTTTCCAGACTGATATGCTCCTCTTTGGAATGAGGTTGTTTCATGCCTATGCCCAGAAGGATGGATTCAATCCCATGCTTGTTAAGGATATTCATATCAGAGACAATCATAACCGGGGCCAGATTAGGGGCCAGTCCAATATCTCCGGCCACTTGAGCGGCCAGAAAAACGACAGGGCTTCCTTCTTCCACCTTGACCCCTTCACAGGTGTTTTCAATAACGATTGAGGCCTCTCCTCCAGCCCTTCTTGCTGTGGCCATGAAATTTTCTTTTATTTCTGCCAGGCGGGCCTCTAATTTTGTCTTATCCCTGCTTCTCACTTCACCAAGAATAGTGGCTTTCTCCGGGACAATATTTGAGGCTGAACCACCTGAGATAGTGCCAAAGTTGACCGTAGTTTCCGGATCAATTAAACCCAAAGGGGATTGATTAATCCCTGAAGCAGCTATCTGAATGGCGTTGATGCCTTCTTCTATCCCTGACCCGGCGTGGGCTTCCCGGCCTTTAATTTCTATCCTGACCTGGCTTCGGTAGGGGACATGGTTAATAATTGTGCCCACTTTCTCATCCCCGTCCAGGATAAATCCCATTCGGCTGTTAAGGAGAGAATAATCCAGATTGGATGCCCCCAACATACCCAGTTCCTCGGCTACGGTGAAAACAAACTCTACATCCCGATAAACAGCCGCGTTTTCTCCTAAAAGGTGAATCACCTCCAGAAGAATAGCTACCCCGGCCTTGTCATCAGCCCCCAGGATAGTTTCTCCGGCTGAGTAGAAGACCCCGTCCTTCTCCACCGGGTTAATCCCCCTGCCCGGCTGAACCGTATCTACATGCGCTGCGAACAGCAGGGGCGGGAGTTCTGCTCGTCCACCGTTAAACCTGGCAATCAGATTGCCGCTCTCTCCTCCAATGGCCTCCCCGGCTTTATCAATTATTACTTCGAGGCCAAGCTCGATCAGCTTGTTTTTAAGATAGGAGATGATCTTCCCCTCTTGTTTAGATATGCTGTCGATTTGAACAAGCTGGAAGAAGGTCTCTTTTAGTCGGTTAATGTTCATTTGTTGTTTGTCCGTTGTCAGTTGGTCCGTTGTAGGTCGAGATTGTATCTTTATTGTCCACTCGACTTTGTCCCAAATAGATACCCAAGGGTTGCAAGCACTATTCCGCTAAAAACCTCCCGCATATTTTGCTTGGTACTTACGTCGATATCGACAAAAAGCAGCAAGACCAAAGCGACCAAACCAACAGCCACAGACAGCCCTGCAATATTGGTTGGAGCCTGCTTACCGGAACCAAATACCTTTCCTAATATCCCCAAATTTTGCGAATCTTTTAGTAGGGACAGTTCTTTCTCCCCCAGTACTTAGCGCGGCCTCTGGCCGCAACCAAACCAATTTTGGATTGCAGATTGCGGA
>JASEGY010000611.1 GCA_030019105.1 bacterium
CGCAATCTGCAATCCAAAATTGGTTTGGTTGCGGCCAGAGGCCGCGCTAAGGTTATTGATGATTCCAAATCGCAGGATGAGCAAATTGCACTTTTCCGCTATGGTATTATCGCCCCAGTCCTTCATCAGACCGCTTCCAGCCAGACCCAATATTTTAAAGAGACGGCTAAGACCATCTTTGATGTCCCTTCCTACGGCCGCAAAAGATACTCATGGAAAACATTCAAACACTGGTTGAGGACTTATCGTAACTTTGGCTTTGACGGCCTCAAACCCCAAACCCGAGCCGATGCCTCAACTTCCAGAAAAGTTGATGACTTCCTGTCTCAGACCATCTCCAAAGCCTTCCAGGAATATCCTTACCTCTCTGTCAGCGGATTATTCCGCCTGTTAGTTGACCAGGGCGATATCAGTTCCGGTCAAATCTGTGAAGCTACCTTGCGGAAGTTTATTGCCGACAATCATCTCATCCAGGAAAAATCTGCTCCTACACCTCGCAAAAAGTGTAACTACTCAGCCACCAGATATTGATTTTTGAAGCCTGCAGAACACCATATATTGTGGTTTGCCTACTTTTATGGGTTGCATAGAAAGCCATTTTTTAGGAGTTTTAGCTAACTTTTAAACATGCAACCACAATATATTGTAGTTTTAACAGTCAAGACCACTATATAGAGGCTGAGTAGTTACCAAAAAGTTTGAGAAACCTCACATCAATGACCTCTGGACTGTCGACTTTTTACACGGCCCCCAACTTATCATTGACGGCAAAAAACATAAGACCTTCCTTTGTGCCATCATTGATGATCATTCCCGCCTGATAGTCGGGGCAAGCTGGAGCCTCAAGGAAAACACCTCTGCACTCGAGCTTATATTTAAACAAGCGCTGCTCACTTATGGCCTCCCAAAACTCTTCTATTGTGATAACGGCTCCGTCTTCTCATCTCAACATCTCCAACTGGTCTGCGCCCGTTTGGGAATCGCTTTGGTTCATTCCAAACCTTATGACAGCCCATCCCGTGGCAAAATTGAACGCTTTTTTAGAACCATCCGACAAAATTTCCTGCCTCTCTGCCCACTTGAAGAAAAGTATTCTTTAGCGGAGCTTAACCAAAGATTTGCCGCCTGGCTTGACCAATATCATCGCCGTTTTCACCACGGCATCCAGCAAGCCCCCTTAGATAAATTTCTTTTAGACATGAAGTCTATCTCAATCCGCAGGACTGAGCCCAATGAACTTGACCGGCACTTCTGTCAAACTCTGAGTCGATTAGTCAAAAATGACGCTACTGTTTCGGTCAACAGCATCCTCTTTGAGGCCCCGGCCAAATATATCGGCTCTATACTATTACCCCGCAACATTTGCGTTGTCCGCGAGAATTCTGGAGTAATCCACAAGTGTCTAAAGTTAGAAAGTGCACTAAAGTGCCTAAAGTTGAAGAAAGCCGGCCTACTTTAGACACTTAAAACTTTAGGCACTTAAGGCACTTAAGGTTGGTTGCGGCTTCGCCGCGCTAAGGTTCTTTCTAAAAATACGGTGGAGGGGGTGCTTTTCACACTGCTTTGAGCGTTTTTATTGGGAATTCCACCTTCTGTAACCCTTAACAATACATCTTGTTAATCCTGTTAATCCTGTCAAAAAGTCAAAATGAAAATTGCTGCCAAATTTATCTTGACAAACTCCAATTTTTATTTTATAATTAAATAAAGAATGAGTTAAAAGGATCGGGGTGTCTCCCGGTCGGCAGAGGGCCTCTCGAAAGAGAGGCTTTCTGCTTTTTAAGGAAGCATCTTGAGTCCCCGACCTTCGTATCCGCCATCTTTATTACCATAAATCTTTTTCTCTATAACTTTAAATGGAATATATGGTTCCTTCGGATTAAGCAAATGTCTTGCCAGAGGATAAGCACATAAATCTGCAATCTGTAATCCTATAACGTGGATTTCGACACCCCTTTGGGAAAAATCTCGATTTTCTAAGTGCCGA
>JASEGY010000612.1 GCA_030019105.1 bacterium
ACGGCTATGCCATAGCCTTCCTCATTACTTCCTCCCCCAAGGTAGGTGGAGTAGGTGAGGCCACTTCCGGCCGCATTTATCTTGGTTACGAAGGCATCACTCCAGCCACTAAGTGAGCTATCGATGGCATTCTGGGTTGGAAAGTCGCTGGAGTCAGTCCTTCCCGTGACATAGGCCGCCCCGGAGGAGTCAACGGCTATGCCCTGGCTTTGTTCATAATTGCTTCCCCCAAGGTAGGTGGAGTAGTCGAGGCCACTTCCGGCCGCATTTATCTTGGTTACGAAGGCATCATAGCTTCCACTATGTGAATCATAGATGGCATTCTGGGTTGGGAAATCGCTGGAGTCAGTCCTTCCAGTGATATATGCCGCCCCGGAGGAGTCAACGGCTATGCCATAGCCTTCCTCATTACTTCCTCCCCCAAGGTAGGTGGAGTAGGCGAGGCCGCTTCCGTCGGCAGCTATCTTGGTCACAAAGACATCACTCCAGCCTCCACTATGTGAGCCATAAATGGCATTCTGGGTTGGAAAGTTAGTGCATCCGGTCTGTCCGGTGATATATGCCGCCCCTGAGGAGTCAACGGCTATGGCATAGCCCTGGTCATAGCCATTGCCCTCGTCATCACCACTTCCCCCAAGGTAGGTGGAGTAGGCGAGGGTCGGATCGATGATAAGTGGATAATCGGGATTATAGGCGGCCACCTCAAAACCATAAGTATAAAATGCGGAATGCGGAATGCGGAATGCGGATTCCAGTTTTTCTGACTTCTGACTTCCGAATTCTGAATTCTGAATTCTAAACCTTCCCTCTACCTCTACCTTTTCACCATCTATCTCCTGATAGATAACCGGCCTCTTCTGCTTAAGCTCACCAAAGGCGGTCTTGATGAGCATCTCTTTCTCCTCTGAGAGAGTAAGTCCCTCGATTCCTTCGTATCCGAATCTTATATCTTCCGGATGTGCGCCCGGGCTTACAATAAGGTCATACTCAAGCTCCTGATGGTTGCCATAAAGCTTCAGGTCTATCCCCGGGTAGATGTCCTTGTAGAGCACCTCTTTATAGGTCGGTATATTGGCCTGCCATTTGCCCCGGTCATTACCGATAAGGTAATTGACCTGGCCTGCTTGAACATCTCCGGCCTCAATCTCAGTTCCCTTGTTCGCCCCCAAAAACCTGAGCGAAAAGGCCAACCTTTCGATTTCGGATTTCGGATTTCGGATTTCGGATTTTTCCTCTTTTTCACTTCCTACTTCCCACTTCCCATTTCCCACTTTCCTGAACAGGTCAAAGACTATCTTCTCCTGAGTGAAATAAAGGGTCTGGCCGGCAGTTTTGGTGTAGTATTTAACTTGAGGATCAAGCTGTCCTTTATTCTCGATAAAATAGAGGGGCAGCTTGCCGTAGGATTCGATTACCTTCTGCTTAGCGGCCTCATCCGCCTCATCAGATTGTAATTGTTGGGTTTCGGTTCGCTCAACCCGACCTACCTGTCCAGCCGCCTCATTGGTGTGGCCAACCTCCCGCAGGTTTTGAACCTGGGGGAGGTTTTCAGCCACCTCATTGTTCCCATAAGCGACAGCTCCGAAACTCAGCCCTAAGCCCAGCAGGATAATTCCCAATAAACCCCTGAAAAAAATGTTTGATCTTGTCATCATTGAAACCACACTCCTTTTTTTGATGTAACTACTCAGCCACTAAGGCACAAAGACACAATTTTCGTGCCTTAGTGTCTTTGTGGCTGAGTAGTTACTTTTTGATTTTAATCCCCCGGCAACCAGGGGACAGTATTATTCTTCCCGTATCTTCTCAATCTTTCCTTCTAATTCTCTCCACGCTGGTGATTATGGCATCTTCTTCACCTCCTCTAATTTTTCGGCCTTGTTCATCGTTTGGGCAATGGGATCAATTTTGTAAGGGTTTGATTAATCAAACCCCATAGGCATCAACTTAAGGTGTTTTCCTCAATATTACGGGAGAGCCAAT
>JASEGY010000613.1 GCA_030019105.1 bacterium
CGCAATCGTAACATTCTCGCGGACAACGCAAATGTTGCGGGGTAATAGTATAGTAGTCATTACTTGAGGCGCCATTTTCGACAATAATATTGTTGTAAATAGATGGAGAAGATGAACTGCTGCAGGAGATGCCATGCTAATTATTTTCACTGATGGTGTTGTTGGTGATGGCGGGGTCTGCCCCATTAAAGCAGACTATCCCATAGCCACTTCCTCCAGTTGATCCGGTTATCGTAAAGCCGGATATTACGGCGCTATCTGCGCCATTTCCATCAAATGTTACAGCAGTCCCCTCTAATGGAGGATCTATCGTAGGTGTCCCTGATCCAACCAGGGCAATCCCTTTATTGATATAAACCCCCACCTCCGGATATGTCCCGGCCGCCACCTGGATAGTATCCCCGTCACTGGCTGCATTCACTGCCGCCTGGATAGTGAAATAGTCAGCCGGAACATTAATTACCGCTCCATAAGCGACAGTCCCCGCGCTTAACCCTAAGCCCAGCAGGATAATTCCCAATAAACCCCTAAAAATGTTTGATCTTGTCATCATTGAAACCACGCTCCTTTTTTTTGATTTTGATCCCCCGGCAACCAGGGGACAAGATAGCGACCACAAGCTATAGATAGCGACCACAAGGGTCGCCGCTACAAAAGCGCTTGTAGCTGCGGGGCTTGTCCCCGCTATCCATTGTGGTCGTTCATTAAGCAGGGACAAGTGCTAACTTCCTTTTTTGAATGTGGAATGTGACCCAGGCGTCTCGCCTGTGGTCATATTCACATGCGACCCTTGTAGCTGCGGGGCTTGTCCCCGCTATGGATAGCGACCACAAGGGTCGCCGCTACAAAAGCGTTTGTAGCTGCGGGGCTTGTCCCCGCTATCCATTGTGGTCGTTCATTAAGCAGAGACAAGTTATGGCCTTGTTCATCGTTTCGGCTATGCGGGGAAAATTCTCGGATAAAAAAGATATTTCTCGCAAAGACGCAAAGACGCAAAGGGCCTTGTTCATCGTTTCGGCAAAAAGTGCTTGGTCAAATTGGGTGTTGTAGTTGCAGAGCTTGCTCTGCCGTAATATCGAGCAAACTCGACCACTACAAAATTGATCTCATTACCCAAACGATGGCCAAGGCCAAATTTGAAGAGGATACTTAATATTCAAGAGGAAGAGGTCTTAAAATAGACGACGCTTGTAACGTATAGCATACTTTTCACCTCTAATTTTTCCACCTTATTCGGTTAACGCTTCCCTGAATTCTTCCAGCGAGGCAGATCGCACTGCACAGCGCAGGAGGGACTTAAGGACATCTCTGTCCTCTATCCGGTTTACAGCTTCAGAAACAAAAAATGGAATTTCCCCAAACCGCTCATCCAATGCCTCCAATATCATCTCTCGCCTATCCTCCAACAATCCTTCTTCCCTTCCGATTTTTCTTCCGATCCTCTCCACGCTTGTGACGTATGGCATACTCTTCACCTCCTCCAGTTCTTTTATTTCTTCCCATATTAGCTTTTCCTCTTCATCGCTTAGTTGTAAAACCCAGTCGATAAATTGAAACAGTCCTTCTACTTCCTCCCTTTTGTATCCTCGTTCATACAAGTTCCTTACCAGATACCGCTTGGCATCAAACTTCTCTCCTCTTTGTTTGGCCCGTTCCTTTTCCTGAGAGGCCAAAACTACTAAGGCTATTGGATTCGGATCTTGCTCCAGCTTATCTTTATTATAACCCATCAGCCTGAAAGAAAGATATTTAAATTCTACCCCACTACCATATTCTTTTTTGGGAATGCCCTCGGATAAACTCCGAGAGCCTTCCTCCGGCAGGACCAACCCTGCCCTGACAGCAGATGCATCATCTTTAAGTATCTTTAATAAGGCATCACCCCCTCTTCCAATTGACAGGGCATAGATAAAAACACCATTCGAGAAATTTAGGTGCCGTTCACATTTCTTAAGATTACCTTTGTCCGTTCAGAGCCAGT
>JASEGY010000614.1 GCA_030019105.1 bacterium
CTAAACTCCAAAGGATAACCAACCCCAAAATCTTTTTCTTAAACACTATAGTAATACCAGAACCTTGAGCCAATCCCTGAATTTTGTGGGGTTAGTCAAACTGACTCTCCATCTTGGCCATTCTATGCTGGATATAGGTCTCAGAAAACCGGTGAAACCCATTCCGCCGGGCAACAAAAAAGAGGTAGGGAACCGGAGCCGGATTTAAGGCGGCTTCAATAGAAGTTCGCCCCGGACTGCATATTGGCCCCGGGGGAAGCCCATGATGCAGAT
Source organism: bacterium (assembly GCA_030019105.1). Classification (GTDB taxonomy): domain Bacteria; phylum UBA9089; class JASEGY01; order JASEGY01; family JASEGY01; genus JASEGY01. The sequence goes on from JASEGY010000614.1 coordinate 274, forward strand.
AGGTATTGTAAGGAGACTCTATTTTCAGGTCGTCGTAAGTGAGGGGATACTTGTGATACCCGAGGGCATAGAGGACGGTAACACAGGATTCAAGAGACATCCCCTTTTTCAGCCGGTTGTGAAATACGGCTGAAATAAGCGGCTTTTCTTCTTCCTTTTGCACTTCTTTCTCAATAAGGGAGGCAAGTGTAATAACCGGGTATAAGGATGTGTTCATTTCTTTAATCTTGCCCTGGTATGAACCGGTTATTTTCCTGAAGCGATCAACCATAACCGTAATAATATCTTTCTCGCTTATTTCCTTCACTGCCTGGTAAGTATCAGGAAAGAGATACCCCTCCAGACTTTCTCCATTCAGCCCCAAAGAAAAGATAAAATTTTGGTCATAACAGAGGGAGAGAAATCTTTCTGAAGAAACAAATCCTTTGTCCTGGAGCCTGCCGGCAATCTCCTTAAGATTATAGCCTTCAGGGATAGTGAAAGAGTAAGTGATCATCTTTCCTTTGTTTAGACAATCCAGAATTTCTCCGGTAGTCATTCGGTTATTAAATCTATATTCTCCTGCCTTAAGGCTGTTTTGAACACCTTTTAGTCCGGCTGTCAGAGTAAAGTAGAGAGGATGATCGATAATACGGTGCGATTTCAGGATGGAGGCAATTTGCCTGACCCCGGCCCCGGGGGGAATAGAGACGGTAGAGGAGGTATATGGCCGTCTCTTATGAGCTTCAGAGAGAATAACAATCAAGAGGAGCAATAAAATAGAGACGGCCACAATCAGGCTTAAAACTTTAATTATACCTGCTCGTCGATTTTTTTCCATTGATATCTCCGGCCTTGTTCATCGTTTCGGCAAAAAGTGCTTGGCCAAATTGAGTGTTGTAGTTGCAGAGCTTGCTCTGCCGTAATGTCGAGTACGGGTTTGATTAATCGTAACCGTTCACGGAACGCTGAAATTAGAAATTGGAAATTGGGCATTGAGCCTTCATACTTTTGTACTGTTGATGAATACATTCAATCTTGTTCCACTTGTCGGCCTTGTTTATCGTTTCGGCTAATAGTGCTTGACCAAATTGGGTGTTGTAGTTGCAGAGCTTGCTCTGCCGTAATGTCGAGCAAGCTCGACCACTACAAAATTGATCCAATGGCCCAAACGATGAACAAGGCCTACTTGTCAAAGTCGTACCAGACCATATCTGACAACTCTTCGGATAGACTCGCTTCATCTTTTTCACCAATTTCTAATTTCCAATTTCTAAGTTCAAGCCGTGAACGGCTACGATTAATCAAACCCCTCCCACTACAAAATTGCTCCAATGGCCGAAGCGATGAACAAGGTCTTCAAGTTCTATGTTTCTATGTTCTGGTCGCCGAGGTATTCCCGCTCGATCTTGAGGATTAGAAACGGCAGGTTAGGGGTGTCAAAGCTCAGACTTGGTGCAGGAATACGATGGTGCTTGATGTCCGGTGGAATATGTTGGTGATGGGGATGGGTTATAGCCAACTTTGGCGTATCGGGATGGGGCCACGAATCGTACCACCATAGCTCCTCATTGGCTCTCCATAGCTCATAGCCATACCACTCAATCCGCCGTTGGCGAGTGTCCACAACTTCTAACACGCGCAGGACAAGGTCCTGTCCAAAATAGACCTCCCCTTTCTTAGCGCGGCCTCTGGCCGCAACCAAACCAATTTTGGATTGCAGATTGC
>JASEGY010000615.1 GCA_030019105.1 bacterium
ACCTACAACTTACAACCTATTCAAAATCACTATTTATGACCGTGCTGAGTATAACATTGCCGGCAACAAATATCGGTTGATTGCTTCAATACATTTTAATCGTGGTAAGGTATACATCCGACATGTGCTTACTCATGATGAATATGCCAAAGGAGCGTGGAAACAATGAGCGTCATAACTAAAGATATTCAAAGCCACTGGAGGGTAATTAGCCCCCTCTTTTCTATTCACAGCGAGGAAGAATACGACTTAGCGGTCAAACGGCTCAACAGTCTCATTGACGAGGTCGGCACCAACGAACAACATCCTTTGTATGAACTTCTGGACACCCTCGGCACTCTGATACATACCTACGAGGAGAAACACCATTCATTACCAGAATGCAACGGCCCTGAAATGCTCCACTTCTTCATGGATGAGCATAGACTTACCTCCTCTGATCTGCCAGAGATCGGTTCCCAGGAGGTAGTATCTGAGATTCTTAATAGTAAGTGTGAACTTAACCTCAGTCATATCCGGACTCTGGCTAAACGATTTCATGTCTCGCCTGCGGTGTTTGTATAGGTTCACATTCGTTTGATATCGTAATTTCTCGATAATTCTTCAAGAAATTTCTGATTGGAACTCCTTCCACAGGCATCACATCTTGCCTTCAGCAGGTTCTCTCCTTTCCTTTACCAGGGCGTGGCCTGTATGACCTTTTTTTATTTTGGGTGTTCTGTTTCTGGGGTTCATGAGGTATGCTATTTTCTTGAAGAGGATCTTTTCCGATCCAGTGAGGAGTGATCTTTATTTTACTAATAATTCCGCGTAGATTAGGAAGGTCATGTCTGGTTATAAAACTAAGGGCTACACCCTTTCTCCCCACACGTCCGGAGCGGCCGGTACGATGAGTATACTGCTCTTCGTCTCTTGGGAAATCCCAATTAACTACATGTGAGACATGCGAAAAATCAAGCCCCCTTCCCGCAACATCGGTAGCAATAAGTTGGAGGATCTTCTTTTGCTTGAACTGCCTGAATATCGAAGTACGTTTATCCTGACTGAGTCCGGCATGTATATACTGAATATCCTTAAAATCTTTCTGCAGAGCGCGAAACAACGTATTAACCTTGTGGCGGGCATTACAAAAAATGATCGTCTGATTAACATCTTTCCTCTTGAGATAGCCGGTAAGTTCTGCCTGTTTGCGGTTTGGGTGGAGATAGGAGAAATAATGCTCAATGCTTTTTGGTATGGCCCTCTTTTCAATAAGAGAGATAAGTTTGGGAGTTCGCAAACAGTCATAAGCGAGCTTTTTAATGTCATCGTCCATCGTTGCGGCAAAAAGGAGTGTTTGATGTTCATGCAGGATGCATGACATGATAAATTCAATATCTGCAAGGAATCCTACCCTTAAAAGTTCATCCGCCTCATCAAGGATAGCACATTTTATATGCGATAAATTGACTGCCCCGTCATACAAAAGATCAATAAGTCGTCCCGGTGTTGCCACCAGAATATGCACCTTATGTTTAAGCTTGGCGATCTGAATATCTTTATCAAAGCCGCCATACACTCCAAAAGGGGCAATGGCAGTTCCTGCCGCGATCATTTTTATCTCATCCACATACTGAATGCACAACTCACGGGTTGGAACAATTACGAGGCCCTGAATAGTGTTGTGCGCAAGATCAACTTTCTGAATAAGCGGGATTGCACAGGCGGCTGTTTTTCCCGATCCGGTTTCAGCCAGGGCACAAATATCCTGCCCCGTGGCAATGATCGGATAAGTAGCCTCCTGAATAGGTGTCATTTCCTCAAACCCCATCATCTCAATTGCCTTGAGCATATTTGAAGGGAGGCCAAGTTCTCTGAATTTCATGGGTCTTTCCTTAACATAAGTTTCTACCATAGTTTATCTCTCCAATTTCTTCTTAAATATTTTGTATCTTCTTCAAATCTAAGGGTAAGAGCTAAAGGGTTCAAAGTTCAGGGTTC
>JASEGY010000616.1 GCA_030019105.1 bacterium
AACCTACAACCTACAACCTGTTCAAAATCACTATTTATGACCGTGCTGAGTATACTTGCTACTGTTAAAGTATGTCTCCATTATCTTCCTGGCGATCGGGGCAGCGGCGGCCCCGCCGTGGCCGCCGTGTTCGACCAGGACAGAAATAGCTAATTCAGGCTTGTCTACCGGCGCAAAACACATAAACCAGGCGTGGTCTTCTCCATGCGGGTTCTGGGCCGTGCCCGTCTTGCCCCCTATCCTTACACCCTTGATCCTGGCCTGCCCGCCTGTGCCCCGCGAGACAACCCCCTCCAATGCCCGCTGAAGTAAAGATAAGGTGGTTGGTTTCAAGGAGACCTCCCGTATCAACTGCGGCTCAAAAGAGTTTATTACCTCTCCGTCAGGACTCCGGATGCTCTTCACCACCCACGGTTTATATATCCGGCCGCCATTGGCTACCGCCCCAATAAGATTGGCCAATTGAACAGGAGTAGTCAAAATGTAGCCCTGACCAATGCTATAATTGACTGTTTCCCCTGCATGCCACCGTTCACCCAAAGTCTTTTTTTTCCATTCTGAATCCGGGACAAGACCCGGCTTCTCATGAGGAAACGGAATCCGGGAAAGCTGACCAAGCCCGAAATCTCTGGACATTTCAGCCATTCTTTCCACGCCCACCTGGAGTCCTAACTGGTAGAAATAGACATTACAGGAATGGATAATAGCCTCTTCCAGGTTTTTCCAGCCGTGTCCTTGTTTCTTCCAACATGCGTATCTCCGGCCTAAATAGTAGCTTCCGCCGCAGTAAAAAGTTTCCGACGGCTTGACAAGATTATTTTCCAGGGCAGCCGAAGCAACCACAATCTTGAACTGAGACCCGGGAGGATATTGAGCTGAAATGGCCCGGTTTATTAAAGGATAACGCGGATCAGAGAAAAACTTTTTAATCTGAATCTTCTTTTGGTGACTGACAAAGACATTGGGATCAAAAGCCGGTTTGCTTGCCAGGGCAAGGACTTCGCCAGTATTAACATTCAGCACAACCACTGCCCCGGCACTATCCCCTAATGCCTCCTCAGCCGTATGCTGAAGCTCATAATCGATTGTTAGGGTTAAATTATCTCCTAACGTAGGGTCTTTCCTGGAGATGACCCCAAGTTTGCGTCCTTTGACGTCTACCTCTACTTGCTCTACTCCATTTTCTCCCCTCAGGTAATCGTCAAACTTTTTTTCTACCCCGGCCTTCCCGATCAAATCCCCGGACCGATACCCTTTCTGTCTCAATTCCTCCAATTCCTGCCGGCTTACCTCGCTCAAATAACCGATGATATGAGCGCTGAGATCACCATAAACATAATCTCTTCGCGGACTTACCTGAATAATTACCCCCGGCAGGTCTATCTTCCGTTCAGCCACTCGGGTCATAGTTTTCCGGTCAACATCCCGGGCAATTAAAGCCGGATTAAAGGGCCGATCCTTCTTTTCAGCCAGATGTACCCTTATCTCTGCCTCTGAAAGATTCAAGAGCCGGCTCAAACCGGTAATTGTTTGTTTTAATATCTCAGGAGAAAGGCCCGGTTGAATAACAGAGATATCAAAGGAAGGGCGATTTCTGACCAGGACCTTACCTGTTCGGTCAAGGATCATCCCACGGGGAGCAGTAACAGGAATGAATTGAACCCGGTTCTCCTCTGATTTCTTCCTGAACCCTCCTCCTTGAAGTATTTGGATTTGATAAAGACGGACCAGAACCACGGAAAATAAGAAGGCAAATATGCCCCCCAGCACGATTATTCTTATCCGGGCAAGTCTTATATCTTCCCCGGTAGCACTTGAGTAAATCATCCCTATCTCCTGAATCCCGGCGGTAATGATGGCGACTGTCTGGCCTTGATCATCGTTTCGGCCATTTAAAAATAGGAAGTAAGAAATGGGAAATAGGGGGACGGTTCATAATCTACAATTTTACTGTGAAAACTTGTGGATTGAATATCGA
>JASEGY010000617.1 GCA_030019105.1 bacterium
TACCAGAGGTATCGACAAGTCAGGGCCGAAACTTTAGGTGGTTTTGTTAGTCACGCCAAAACCTTATTTATTGTTGAGGCAATCAATTGCCTCTGTTTTAGTTATCGGCAAACCTGGACATATTCTTCAATTTAAATAGGCCACCAAGTAAAATTGAAAGGAGATAAGAAAATAGGCGTTCGAACACGATTTCTTACTACATGCTTAATAATCATCCGGATAGTCTCAGGGTATAAATTTCTTGGTTTCTTTAAGGTTTTTCTGGGGCAGAAGAGATACCAATTCCGGCTAAAGCAGCTCCATGCCAGGTATGCTGACCTATTCTTCAATAAGGCTATTACCTTAAAAGGGGGGCTGATCAAAGTCGGGCAATTCATTTCCTGCCGGGTCGATGTCCTGCCGGTAGAATATACTGACAGGCTTTCCGCCCTTCAAGACCGAATCCCAGCGGTTGACTTTGAGCTTATCAAACAGCGGATACAACTTGAACTCGAACGCCCCCTGGAGGATATTTTTACCTCGTTTGAGTCTCAGCCGATTGCTTCTGCTTCCCTGGGGCAGGTTCATCGGGCTGTGCTGAAGGATGGCCGTGAGGTGGCGGTTAAGGTCCAGTATCCGTTTATTGACCAGGTTATTGAACGTGATCTGGCTGCCTTCCGGTTTGGCCTTTATTTTTTAAGAGCACACCTCAGAAATATCAACCTTAGTGTTATCTACGAGGAATTTTCCAGATTTCTACGCGAGGAATTGGATTATATCCACGAGGGACAAAATGCTGAGGAGATAGAGAAGAATTTTGCTGACAACCCTGAAGTGATCGTTCCGGCGGTGTATTGGGAGCATACCACCAGGAAGGTGCTTACCCTGGAATACGTGGAAGGAAAGCGGATCACTGATTTTGCCCGGGGCAGCCCCAGCCCGGAAAAGATAGAGATAGCCAGGATAGTAACTGAGGCATATTCTCAACAGATATTTCTTGATCGATTCTTTCATGCCGATCCCCATCCGGGTAATATCCTGGTTCAGGATAAATCCAGGGTGGTCTTTGTTGACTTTGGGGTTTGCAAACGTCTCCCCCCTGAATCAGTCGGTTTGCTAAAGGATTGGGCCAGGGCAGCAATTGCCTATGATCCTCAGGGAATGGCCTTAGTCAGCCAAAAAATGGGCATTCTCTCTGCAACCGAAGACGTGGCCAGGTTGGCTAATATAATTAAAGAAGTGTTAGATGAGTTTGGTCATATGTCACCCCGGGAATTTAAGTCAGCCAAAATCCTGGAACGGGTAGGCGAGATATTTCATAAATTTGCTCACGAAGCAACTTCTTTGCAAATCCCAAACGACCTGATCCTTCTTGGTCGAACCCTCGGTATTCTGGAAGGTCTCTCGGCAGAACTTAATCCGAGGGTAAATATTATTGAAGTAGTCAAGCCCCACATTAAAGAATTCATCAAAGAAGAGAAATCCGGCTGGGAATATCTTCTGGAAGAGATGAAATCGCTGGGACGGACCGCCCTTGTTTTGCCCAGAAATCTGAATGAATTTCTCCTTAAGTTCGACACAGGCCAGATAAAAATAGACACCAGGATTATCGGCCTGGAAAAGGCCGCGGAAAAACTGCATCGCATCAGCAAGATATTCCTCCTGACTCTTTTAATCATACTTTCCGGCAGCGTTTGGCTCTTTCTGCATTTTTTCGGCTATCGGCCTGAGGAATATTTTGTCGGAGGTATGACCGGGGTGCTCCTTCTGCTTCTATTTTACTCCATCATATCTTAGTCCTTGACAAATCTTGTCTTATATGATACAATTTCAACCTGATAAATAAAGGGATGGCAACTACTCAGGTTATCAGGTTCAAAGGTTCGAGGTTCACGGTTAGTTGCCTACTCAGGTTATCAGGTTCAAAGGTTCAAGGTTCACGGTTAGTTGCCTTATCGCTCTCTAACCTTGAACCGTGAACCCTGGAA
>JASEGY010000618.1 GCA_030019105.1 bacterium
TGAACCTGACAACCTGAACGGGTTCTACCATAACTTTTGAAGAGGATACCTTAAATGTAACTGCTCAATATCTGCTCAATATCTTGTTGTGTCGGACGCTTCGCGCCCGACACAATGCGCTGATGAGGAGTATCTGCTGGTTGCAAGGCGCAAAGCGCCTCACAATCAGCAGATGGAGCAGATGCCCTTCGGGCACTCCTCATCAGCGCATTATTACTGCCCATCGTATAGCACCTCTGCGATCCATTGTTCAAAGATAGGGTCCTCAAATTTATAAACGCCCCGTTCTTCTCGTCTAATTATGCCTTTATTTATTAAGTAATCCAGGTAGCGAGAGATTACATTCAAGCTTTCCTGAGTAACCCTGGATATTTCAGATGGTTTATTTACAGACTCTTTGGCCATATAGAACAGCACCTCTCTTTCCTTAGTCCCCAGGGAATAAAATTCTTCCTTAAACAATAAATTGGCCTCTTCCCTGAGCAATTCATTAAATATTTGGCTAATAACTTCAGGTGTAATAAGCTGTTCTTTTTGTTTCAGCAACCCACGACCAATAAACTGAACATAAAAAGGAATCCCGGCTGTAGTATTGTAGATGAGGCTTATTACATCTTCTCTTAATTTAAACCCTAAGTTCCTTTCAAGAAGTAATCTTGTATCTTCAAATTTAAAAGGAGATATTTTTTTTACTATAAATTGCCGGTAAAATGGTGAAGCAGAAGATAGAAGGGTGGTATTCATTGTTTTTTTGATTGATCCGGATATACAGCATACCGTTTTAGTATAACTTTCATGAATAGTTCTTATTTTACGAATAATTCCTTCACCAATAGCCTTCCCATTTTTTACCTTTAATTCCGTTATACTGGGGAATTCATCTAATAGCAAGATACATCTACTCTTTGTTTCAGTAGCTAATCTCTCTCCCAACAGAAAGACATCCTCAACCGTTTCCGAAATATCCTTCTTATTCTCTAATCTTTTAGAAGAGATAGCAAATTCTATTTCTTCCAGAATTTTTATTTTGACATCTATTGTTTTCAGGAAGTCAAGCATCTTTGAAGCAGGAACCTTAACTAAATCCTTCAGCCGGTATTTTAATGACAATTCCTGCTTATATGCTTCCATGATAGAGAGAGTCAATTTACGGCAAAATTCATCCAGGGTCCCCTCAATTAACCCCCACAAAGAAAAATATACAGGAATAATTTTATCTTTAGCCTTCAACTGGTAGTGAACTTCCCGCAAGAGAGAGGTTTTCCCAACTCGTCTACTCCCTACGAAGGCAAATCCCATAAGGAGATTTTCATGGGTAAGGGTTTCTATCATCTCATTAATGATTTCTTCTCGATTGACAAAATTTGATCCACAGGCAGGTTGTAAGGTAAAAGACATTAATAGCACCATCCTTCAATAATTAAACGTCTCGGAAATTCTACAACTCACTGATACTCATGGAATAATGGAATGTTGGAATAGTGGAATAATGGGATAGGACCGCTTACCTCCAATATTCCAATATTCCATCATTCCAGTATTCCAATTGCGAGCGCAGCGAGCTAAGTTCCTGCAAACTTTATTGGCTCCATGTGGATTCGAGGAGTAACAGAGATTTCCAAAGTAGGTTCCAGAAGGCCAAAATCGAGCTTTTGATTTCTGGACACTTTCCGGGATGTTGGGCTGATTTGATCGGTGTGCCCCAAAATGCGCTCACCACAAAGTGTCCAGGAATCAAAGGAGTCATGAGAGCCCCTTTTGAGGCACTTTGGAAATCTCTGAGTAACCCTATTAACATCTATCCCACGAATCCATATTGCTCTCCTTCATCTTATTATATCGACAAATAGTTTGTCAACAAATTTATCGTTTTCCTGAACAAGGTTTTCGAGAGACCGTTTTGAAATTGGGACTTGAGCTAACCCCTTAATTTTCAAGGGGGTTTCTGTAAAACTGGCGTCATTAC
>JASEGY010000619.1 GCA_030019105.1 bacterium
TCAATATGAGCCGGCATACTCGTTCGGTTGGAAGTAACCAACACTCGCTGTGATATAGTATTTAAGAAAAAGATTTTGGGGTTGGCTATCCTTTAACAGTTTAAAAGGAACACGAATAGCACGAATAATACTTTAAAAACATTCGTGTAATTCGTCTATTCGTGAGATTCGTGTTCTCTTACCCCAAAAACATTATCTTGAAAGCTATAGTAGCGGATGAGTACCGGATAACGTATGTCGTGCGGTATTAGTTTAACTCCTGCTGCTACAACGATTCCTCTTCACAGGACTTGATAGCCTTGTCTATCTCTTTAGCCAGGGGGCCAGGCAGGCCCATAATGCCTACATCCATAAATCCCCGCACAATAGCCGCCGTGGCCTCTCCGGCTGATAATCCCCGGGCCATAAGATACTCGATCTCTTCCTGGTTAATCTTGCCTACGGCTGCCTCGTGACTCATATCTATATCCGCCACTTTGCCTTCTAATTCCGGGATAGCATGGATGAGGCCGTCTTTAAGGATAAGTCCCCGACATTCAAGGTGGGCCTTGATGCCCGGAACTTCACCCACTAAATGACCCCGGGCAATGATCTCACCCCCGCTGGAGATAGTCCGGGCGATCACTTCAGCCCGTGTTTGAGGGGCCGATAGAATAACCCTCGATCCAACATCCAGATGAGAGCCGGGGTGGGCATAGAGGATAGAGTTATACCTGGCCATTGCCCCGGGACCAACTAACCTGGACACAGGATACATCTGGAGAGACTTGACCGGCTTTAAACAGATATAATTGGAGAGAAAAACCCCGCCTTCTTCGACGATAGTGGCCGTCCTCGGCCTGACCATTACCTCTTCAGCCCAGGAATGGATCATGGTGAAGCTTATCCTGGCCCCTTTCTTGACATAGAATTCACTTATCCCAATATGAAGTCCTTCCTTAATATGCCTGGCCGTCGTACAGCCGGTAATGATATTCAGCTCTGAACCTTCTTCAGCAATAATGACATTATGCACATTTTGCCCCAACCCCTTTTTACCGATAAAAAGACAGGCCTGAAGAGGAAAGATTGACTTTGCCCCCGGCAGTGAACGGATAAAATAGCCATGGTGGGGCGCGAGATGGGCCGCCGCGGTGTACTTGTCCATATTAACAGGTACTGCCTTCCAGAAATAGTCTTGCAGCCAATCGTGTTTTTCCAGGGCAGAGGTAATACTTATTATTTCAAGGCCTTCCTGGTGGCAGCCCTCATGGATCACCGAGTGATCCATTTGAACGAATGTCCCGGAGCGACCTTTCTCACTGGCCTCTATACCGGCTTCCACCATTCGAGATTTATCTTCCTCATTTAGAGAAGATAAATCTTCCAGATATGGATATTCTTCCGTAGTTTGGCTGAATTTTTCAATGGCTATATCTCTTCCCAGCGCGGCTGGTTTTGAAATAGCTTCCTTCGCCAGTTCATCAATTTTTTTCATAATAAACCCCCCTTTTTTAGTACTCACCCGTTCCCCGCCTTAATCTGTGGTTTCTTTAGGCTCGTAAACGGTTACGATCTCAAAATATCTTCTCAAATACCCCCACATTAGAGTAAAGACCTGGTAAATTCGGATTCTCCACCTTCACCCGCCAGTAATAGAAGTCATTGTCAATTTCAGTGGTGGTCAAGGGATATGTGGTCTCATGTAATCCAGTGCAAGTATGCACTATATCTATAAATTTAGAATCAGTGGCAATCTCTAAAGTGTAGGTAGCCGGATTGGTTAGGATGTCATTATCGCTCCAGATAAAGGTTGGCCTGGTCGTATCCTGATCAGTAACTTCGACTACTTCTGGCCGAAGGCCATAGCTGATATAGAGACCAGTCAGATCCATCCCATGGCTTTTAAGTTCATTAAAGAGATCACTTAGCGCGGCCTCTGGCCGCAACCAAACCAATTTTGGATTGCAGATTGCGGAT
>JASEGY010000061.1:0-3645 GCA_030019105.1 bacterium
ATCCGCAATCTGCGATCCAAAATTGGTTTGGTTGCGGCCAGAGGCCACGCTAAGGAAATGGATTCTTCATTCTTCATAACCTAACATACTTTCTCAGGTTTGTCAAGTGGCAATAGCTATTCTGGGAAAAATTTTGGCGCTTCTGATTTTCCTGGCTGAGTATATAAAAAGGGATAGGCCGTTTTGTGACCTATCCCTTTTATTTAAGAGCCCCGGAGGAAAAAGCCCCGGAAGATTTTTTGTCTGCTTAGAGCCTATCCCAAAACCAGGGCAATAGAAATCAGGTTTCTTCAAGAAACCTGGTTTCTGGTCACGCGGGAGAGGTTTTGGGCCTAAGTCTTAAAATTTACCAAGTAACTTTAGATAACCTTCGTGAAGCTTGTAATCCTCATCCGCCTCATCATCGTCTTTATATTGGATATGCTCGTAGCCTAAGACCATCTTTGAGTACCGGCCAAGCTCATATCCTAATTCTGTCGTGACTGTATGCTGCCCGTTGCTGACCTTATGACCCACATATTCTACATCTAAGAGGGCCGCCCGGTAACGGGCCATCACATCCCACCTGTTATTGATGTCATATTTCACGCCCAGCCACCTTCGCTCTGACTTAGTCTCGATCTTGGGGGCGGCATATTCGACTACCTCCCCTAAGGTGTATCCCCCGAAGAAGGCCAAATCAGTGGACAGGTTGTAGTTAGCCCTTAATGAAACCTCATCGCTGTAATGCTGCAGGCCATCGGAAAACTTGTTCACGTCCCTTAATTCCTCCAGCTTACCGCTCAGAGTTAATGAAAGATCTCTGGTGGGACTATACTTAGCTTCAACGTCCAGGCTTTGGGTCCTGCTGGTTATTCCTTTGGGATTATACTTTCTGGTCTCACCCAATTCGTATTTGGTAAACATGGAAAGGTAGGAGTATGGGCTGTAAGTCAAGCCGATAGAGCCGACATTGGCTGTGCTCTGAAGCTGGCCGGCCATCCCATCTAAGCTGAGGGTCGCCTGAGATTTGTGCTCGTAAGCTAATAGCGCCTTCAACTGCTCGTTGATCTTGATCTCAGTACCAAAAGCTAAAGCTGCCTCGCCCTTAGCATTGCCTTTCTCATCAACCCCCACTCCAACCTGACCACTCCCGGACTCAGTATTGAAGGCGGCATCAGCATTGGCATTTCCATCACCTTTTTCATCAACCGTTACTCCAACTTTACCGGTTGTGGAATCAGTCGTAAAGTTGGCGTCACCATTGGCATTACCGCCAAAGACAAAGCTGCTCTCTTTCGTTCTTTCACCTGTTGCCTTGTTCCTGGTTATTTTATAACGCTGCCCGATTGAGCCGGAAAGCCACTTGAATGGAGCAAGACTAAGAGAAACAGCCCCTTGATGGGCGCGTACCCCGCTTGGCCCGGTAGAGAGACTATCCTCTGTCTCGGTATACTGATAATTCAGATTTGTCCCTACATCGCCGATGAGGAAGAGATGACTAAAGGTGTGCCTGATATCGACCGTTCCCACATTTTTCCGGTTATCAGTATTTTCCCGCCCGGCATCGTAGACATCCCGCACCTCATATTTAGCGCTCATCGCAGGCCAGGACGGTAGATTCTCACTCCAACTGACAGCCATAAGCCGATGCCTTAGCAAAGGAGAACCGTCTTTAGAAATAATCGGCTGCCAGAGGTCGTAAGAGGCAGCCAGATTCTGATGATCGGTTAAGGCATAATCGGCTGCGAATTTGTAAGTTTCCTTATTTTGGTCACTGCCTAAGGAAGGACGATCCATAGGATTAAAGTTCTCCTCCACCCGGCGGTATGAACCGGACAGGTTTGCCCTGCCGGTAATCTTAGAAGCAGCCTCTATCTTGAAGGCTGAGTCGGCCCGCCAGGCCGGCTCGGCCCGCCAGGCCGGCTCGGTCTGGGCTTCTTCGATATCTCTATTTTCACTTTTAGCAAATTCTGCGGAGATGTTCACGGCCTCTCCCATACTATATCCCAGGTCTAAACCGTAGACCTGGTGTTTAAAAGGATCGGTTTTGACTTTTCGTCCGCGCCAGGAGTTGGGATCATCAAACTTAGTTAAGTAGGTCGCCCCAATATTCATGTGTTCGTTAATTTGGGTGGTTCCCCGAAGTCCGCCGATGTATCTTCGGTAGCCTGTCTTAGAAGGAAGGTACTGATAAGAAACAATGATTATCTGGATGTCCCCTTCCAGTGTCTCGCTCCTTAAGGGTCTGAAGAAGATGATTTTTCCTTCCTCGTAGTCAATAGAATAGTCCACACCGCGCCTCTTAGTGTAGCTTTCGATCACCAGGTTCGCTGTATCGAGTATGTTCCTGACTTCGGTCTTAACTATTTCCGTCTCGCGAAGAATAGGGGCGTGGGAAAGATAATAAGGCCCGCTGGTTCCATCGGCCGGAATCTCGATATAGGCGGAGGCCCCTTTAGCCTGTGCCCCAATCGCCGTAAGGGTATGCCTGTCTCCCTCGTTATATGCCTTGAGGCCAAAAAGGGATTGGTTGTAAAGGGAGAACTCTGTTCCTGTAAAACCAAGGGCATGGTCTCCCAGAGAAAGATAAGAGTTCTTGTGCTCTAATTTTAAAAAGAGCTCCAGGTTGTCGTCGTCTTCAGGCTTGGCCAGAAGACGGACATCCGTATTTTCCTTTTCTCCCTGGTATTGGCTGTTATATCTGACTTTACCGGTCAGTTTATAGTCATTCCACAGGAAGCCGGTTCCATTAGTAGCTAAGTTGAATTTAAAGTCCTGAGAGTAATCAGGGCTTAACCGGGGATTTCCGTTGCGGACACTGCTTTCATCTCCGTTGATATTCGTGTTCCTTCCTTGCCAGATCCCAAACCCGTTAAGCATTAGATCGGTTCCCAGGTCGGGATTGACGTAACGGAAGGCTTCGGCCGGGCAAATAGAAATTAAGGTAAGCACCAAAGACAATACAAAGGAATTAACGATCTTTTTCATTTTAATACCTCCTCTCTTCTAAGAACCAGTGGTCGATCTCGTCTTTCCTGAACCGCCAGCTTGATCCTACCCGGTGAGCCGGGATTTGTCTTTCTTTGCACATTCGGTAGATACTTGTTTCATGAAGCCTTAGATATTGCGCTAAGTCTTTAACGGTCATAATCAATCCACTAACTTGCATTTTTATCACCCCTTTGCTTTTTAATTTGAGAAACTCGTTTCGCGAGCTACTCTTCAATCTCATCTTTTTGGAATCGCCAACTGCCTCCCACCCGATAGGCAGGAATGAGTCCACGCTGGCTTAAGCGATACACCCGGGTTTCATACAACCCTAAACAATTAGCTACTTCCTTAGCTGTCATAATGCTTGACTCTTTATTTGCCGCCATTTCCCATTAACTCCTTTTATTATTGTAGCATTTTTATTTGTTTCTTGTTTTTTCATCTACTATTAGTATAGCATATAGATTTTTATTTGTCAATACCTACTAATGTCTTTTTTTCATTTGTAATTTATACTTTATTCTTGAAATAATAACTATTTTTAGGCATATTTGGCGGGCAGGAAGGCGCAAGGTCGCCTCTAAGGGGTGATATACTCAACGCGGGCATAATCTACGATTTTGTATCTTCTCAATAACTCGGGGCAATCTGTGTTGTAAGTTGTAAGTTGTA
>JASEGY010000061.1:3721-12316 GCA_030019105.1 bacterium
CTAGCAGTCTGTCGGAGTGAAATGGAGAATCCCAATGTTCACGGCATCTTGTTGTAGTTGCAGAGCTTGCTCTGCCAAAACGTCGAGCAAGCTCGACCACTACAAAATTGCGCACAGATAGATTTTCTCTCCGACAGACTGCTCGAACATCTATTTTGCATCGATCCTGTAGCGATGAAAAATTTTTACCTTCTACTCCAAATTGCTCACATCCTTAACCAGTTGTTGGAATATGGACTACTGGGCGGCAAAGAGGAAATCTATCAGGTATTTGGAAGTATCAGGAACATAGCCGACGCTCTCTTGGGTGAACTCAAATATAGGCTAATTAACTTCGATCAATTAGAGGAAGAGTTAGCTATCCCATCCCAAATCCGGTTTTATTGGGATACCTCCTAAGCATTTAAAGTTCGGTGCGTATCCTCCACAATATCTTTCTTTGTCTTGAAAAACACCGTCAATGGGGATACTCTGTCCTTTTTCTTTTTCAGAATATATTTTTTCTCCCTTCCCCGCCCTTCCCCTCTTTTCGTCGCTTGGGGACGCTCTTTATAGATTTTGACTCTTCACACCTGGCACACCTGAAATTCTACTTGACAATTTTGGCGAAGGGGGGTATAATATGATTCATTTGAAATTAGCGAAAAGAATAAGGAGGTGGAAAAAACTCCCAGTGTTTATTGAACTGAATAAAGTAGGAGGGGCAATAAAAGGACAGCGGCAAGTTCAGTAGCCGGCAGGGCTATTGGGCCTTGTTTATCGTTTCAGCCGTTTTACCGCGGAGACGCAGAGCGCGCAGAGTAAAATTATTGCTTTTGCAGAATTTCTTTGCGATCTCTGCGATCTCTGCGCCTCTGCGGTGGAAATTTTTCGCCGTGGCCCAAACGATGAACATTGCCGGCTATTGAGCTGAAGATGTTTATAAAAAAGGAGGTGGTGAATAAGGTTAGAATAACAAGGTTATTAAGGGTAGAGAGATTCCAGATGGGTTTTGAGAATCGCTCTACAAAAAGGGGTTAAACTTCAAAACAGGAGGGAATTAGAATGAAGAGAACATTATTAGTTTTAGGCCTGAGTATAGGTTTACTCGTGGGATTGAGCAGCTTTGTTTTAGCAGCCTCGACAGAGAATGGCCTCACTGGTTTGGCAGTGACAAGCTCGGCTGATGTCCTGGAGCAGGGAAAGTTTAATGTAGGGGGTCATTTTCTCCATGCTACCAAAGAAGAGAACAATGTTACCGCCTCAATGAATCTTATCCCAATGACTCTTACCTATGGGGTTATGCCAAATCTCGAAGTGGCTGGGATGGTTCCTTATACTTCATGGAAAGCAGAAAACGGTGCTGAAATAAGTGAGAGCGGTCTTGGAGATGTAGAAATTTTGGGTAAGTACAAGGTTATGGAAGCCGCGAAAGGGATGCCGGCAGTTGCCCTGGAAGGGATGGTTAAGTTAGCCACCGGAGACGATGAGAAGGGGTTAGGTTCCGGGGCGATGGACTTTGGAGTAGGGGCTGCAGTCAGTATAGCCTTAGGCAAGGCTAATGGCCATGGCAATTTGGGCTATGCGATCAGAGGCGAAGACGACGATAAGTTTAAGTCTGGTAATGAGATCCTCTATAATCTGGCCATTGATTATATGGTTAGTCCCAAACTTACCCTATTTGGAGAGCTAAATGGCATCAAGGCAGGCGAAGCAGAATATGAGGGAGATACACTCGAAGATACTGACAGTAATGAAGTCTACCTTGGGCCAGGAGCCCGTTTCACCCTCCAACCAGGTGTGGATATAGATATAGATGGTATAATCAAGTTTGGAGTGACGGATGATGCCGCTGATTGGATGTTGGGTATAGGCGGAAGTGCTGAATTTTAAGCGATGAAGTTTCTATTAATCGAGAGCGTTCGGTAACTTGTAAGAATGGGGGAGAAATCGGTGAAAATGGTTTCTTCCCCATTCTGCATAATAATAACACTAATTAATCCTTACCCACATCTCTTGGGGATAAAGACTATCTGTCCCCTACGAGTAAAGGGGATAACTTATTACAGAAGCCTCTCGGATAAATTAGCCCTCTCACCCTCTCCCCTTGGAGGAGAGGGTGAGAGGGAAATGGAGCTTTCGGTGAAAAAAGTGGGGGTGAAAGAAATTTCCCATGTTCCCAAAGGACAGATAAATCACAGCTCAAATTTATCCGAGAGCCTTCTTTACAAAAAAAGGAGGTGATGAGTTAGGTTAGATAAGAGAAAAGCAGAGAGAGGCCAGGTCTTTTTGAGACTGGCCTACCAAACTTCAAAACAGGAGGGAAGACAATAAATGAAAAAGATACTGTTATCCTTAGGATTGACCTTAGGGTTACTCTTCTGTGGTAGTAATTTTGCTCAAGCCGAGACGGTGGAATCCGGCAAGGGTACCTTCAAGTTAGGTGGTGTATTTCAGGCTGGTTTCTTGATGGCTGAGGATGATGCATGTGATTCCAATACTGCTTTTACTCTTAACCGGGCCAGGCTTCTTGCCGAGGGGAAGATTGGTTCGGAGAGCGTCAAGTGGTATGTCGAGGCCGACATGCTAAACTTGCCGAATATCCTGGAGGCTAAGATCACTTTCCCCGGGCTTCTGCCTATGACTGATTTGTCTGTTGGCCGGCTCGCGCCTAACTTTACCCACTATTTCCCTATGCCGGTAGCCAAACTGGATTTCATTAACTACCCTCGATTGGTTGACGAATATGGTATGGGGTATCAGTGCGGCCTCCAGTCTACGACCAATCTGGACAATGGGGTCAGCTTCAACGTAGGCGTGTTTAACGGGGCTGATGTTCCGAACAACTTTGCCGACAATAACGATGCCTTTGATTTCTTTGTCCGGGCAGCAGCCTGTCCCATGGAAGGACTCGATGTAGCGGCCTATCATTGGCAAGGGAGCGCCAATGATGATAAGGACACGGCTGATGAGGACTCTGATCTTACCCGTACCGGAATTGAGGTTGGTTACCAGAAAGATAGCCTCAGACTTCTGGGTGAATATACTATGGGTAAAGCTGATGAGTTGGAAAGCAATGGTTACTATGTCCAGGCCCTATACAAGCTAAATGACCGGATAGAGGTTGGGGCCAGATATGATGGCTATGATCCGAATACCGATGCAGATAACGATGAGGAAACCTGGATCACCGTTGGGGGCAATCACTATATCTACGGCAACAATGCTATGTGTTCCCTTAACTATATAATCAAGGACGAAGAGGCTGATATAGACAATGACGTCCTTAAGGGACAGGTGCAGGTTTCCGTCTGGTAAGCCCGGCAGCTTGAGGCTTTGACTTGATGAAGGTTGCGGCTGCCCGGCAAATAGGTTTTGGGATAGGCTCTAAGGCTCTATTTTATCAGAGAGCCTTCATAAAGGAAAAGGGAGGTGATAACTCAGGATAGATAGAAAAGCAGAGAAACAACCGGTCTTCTTAAGACCGGTATTCAAAAAGGGGTTAAACTTCAAAACAGGAGGTCAAAAAATGAAAGGTCAAAGGTTTGTTTTTTTAGCGATAGTTGCTCTTTTAGCAGCTTTTGCTTCCTATAGTTATGCTACGGAAACGCGCGTTGGTTCGATGGGAGGGATTGACCGTTATACGCGAGATAATTCCAACGTATTTCCATTCCCTGGAACTATTAACCGGTACTCTAACCAGGTGATAGCCGAATTAAGGGGAAAAAATAACGACAGTCGCTATTCGATTGGTAGTCATTTACCCTTTAGAACAGATGCAGTTTGCGGTGTTTACCTTAATTACCCTATCCCCCACCCCATTACTGCTGCTGTCCGGGAGGTTGCTCCTGATTTAGCCCTGGATAGGACAGCCGACCTATTCTATGGGAGCAAAATGGGAAACTCTGATTTTGGGGCAAGGTTTTCAATAGCATTAGATCGAGAAAGCACAACGTACGGATCGAGTGAGTCAAAACAATCTGCTCGTTATCTTGCTTTTGCTGGTGGGTTATCAAATGAACAGATGGACCTGGGATGTATATTGGATTTACCTGCTGCCAAACAAGAAGTAGGAACACAAAGTGAGGAATTGAGTAGTTTTGGTTTAGGAGTAAACGGCCGCTATTTTATGGCCCAACAAGGTAACAGGCAACTTGTACCAATAGCACACTTTCATTATGCCTCCGGTTCCATAAAAGACAGTTTTGAAGCAGATTACAGCTCAATCAGTTTTGGAGGTGGCATTGGGGTAAACTATCAACTCAATGAAAATAACCTGGTTGTGTTAGGCTTAGGCGTTGGACTTTCCCAGTCAACCGAAGAGGTGAAAAATGGGGATGAAACAACAGAGCGAACCATTACTTTTCCAAGAATAGTTATGGGAATAGAATCTCAGATAAAATCGTGGTTAGTTGGCCGTATTGGCGCTTCACAGGTTTATCAGAGTGATTTTACCGAAGTGAAACCACCGACAGGGAGCACAACAGAAACCAAAGAGTGGGACAAAGCATTTGACCTATCTTTTGGTTTGGGAATCAATTTCGGCAATTTTTCACTCGATGCGTTAATAAACGAAGGAATATTCTTTGATGGCCCACATTTCATAAGTGGCCAGTCGAACCAGATGTCATCAATGCTTTCTGCTACCTATAATCTTCCGTAAAAGAGGGACAGGTGCAGGTTGCCGTCTGGTAAGGTGAAAGATAGTCAACAGAAACCAGGTTTCTTGAAGAAACCTGGTTTCTGCACGATAATCAATGTCTTTAAATTGACTGCTGACACGTGAACGCTTACGAAGTGGGAAGGTAGAGGATAGAAATCGGTGAGGGGTAAAATTAAATTTGATTGACTGTGATTGAGGCAAGGCGTATAATTAAGATAGAGAAAGTAATCAGCAAAGGGAGGTGAATGAGGATGGATGCCGGTAAAGAAGGAATAGAGGAGATGAAAGAGAGGTATCTCCATGAGTGGTTACTTATTACTAATTATGAGACCGACGAATTTATGAATGTAAGAAAAGGTGAGTTGGTATTTCACAGTAAATCTCGAGATGAGGTTCATAAAAAACTATCTCAATATAGTGGAAAAAAATGCATTCAGTATTCTGGGAAACTACCAAAGGATGTAGGAGTAATGTTTTATGGCTTTAAGCAGATTTGATGCCTCAGGAAATATAATCCTTGTTAATATTGAGCTTACAAGCCTCGATGAGAGTGAGGTAATATTACTGCCTACTGCATTAGATACTGGCGCTACATTTACCATTATTCCTTGGGATATATAGTGCTTAAGAAAAAGATTCTGGGGTTGGTTGAAGATTGGAGTTTAGGCTTTAGCCTTTCATAAGTAATGAAATCCTAAAGGATTAACTCCGAAAGCTATATAGCCTATCTTGAATTCGCTTACCCCAAAATATTTATCTTAAGAGCTATAGCTGCCAACTTAGGATATGATCCGGCAAGCTCAGAGAGAAGACAGCGTATATACACAGGAAGTGGAGTAGAATTTTGTCCAGTGGTCACTATAAAGAAGGTATCTGCTTTAGGAATGGCAGTTCAGAGCCTTGATGTTTTATGTCACGACCTACCAGAAGGAAGCTGCGTAGATGGATTATTGGGGTTGAACTTTCTTATAGCTCTTAAGATAAATATTTTGGGGTAAGCGAATTCAAGATAGGCTATGTAGCTTTCGGAGTTAATCCTTTAGGATTTCATTAGTTATGAAAGGCTAAAGCCTGAACTCCAAAGGATAGCCAACCCCAAAATCTTTTTCTTAACCACTATAGAATGTTTGATTTTGAAATAAGCTATTCAGAAGGAACGATACGATTGACAAGTATTAACTGAATATGAAATCTCCGTGGTGGCCCATTTGCATTGTTGCGAGGCGAACGTTGGGTTTGACTGTGAGTTGAGCGGACATATACTGCAACAAGAAAGAGAGTGTAACCATGTCATCTACAGCAGTTGTTACAATGACAAAAATGATGGAGTCTTTGCCGGAACCCGCGCAAGACCAGGTGGTAGAGCATCTGCGTGAGTATCTTGAAGACCTGCAAGACGAACTGCAATGGAATGCCCTCTTCAAGAGAACACAGCCACAACTTGTTGCTGCCGCACGACGCGCCAGGCAGGAAATTGCTCAAGGGCTTGCGAAGCCGCTGGATTATGACCAACTATGAAATCCGCAACCTTCAGACACAGGGAGGTCGATATTTGGTGGTCTTTTTCCTCTGCAAGCCTCGTCTTCACCAAGCGTTGCCCATATCGGCCAGGGACATGACGCGTGCCGAAAGGAGACTTCATGCCAAGGACAAGCACAAGCACAAGAGTTAGCCAACGGTTATTGCAGCGCATGCGGGATGTAGAGGAACGGTGGTCTGAACAAGACACGGCCGAGGTATGGGACGAGACAACGCCAGTAGTGGTTGAGCGTAGTCTGAGGCGACCTGAGTATTTGGTCGCCGTGAAGGGTCAATTGGCTAAAGCCCTCCGCATTGCCGCCAAGAAGAGCGGTGAGCCCGTACCCGACTACGCACGTCGCGTTCTGGCGAGCTCGTTAGGGGCGCGGGTTTGACCTCGAATGAAGAAAAACTTATGATTGATCTCAACGATCTCATCGCAGCCGGAGAAAGCTCATACCTGGAATTCAAATCCGAGCAGGTGAAGCCCGACGATCTGGCAAAAGAAATTGTTGCCTTTCTTAATTTTCAGGGTGGGAAAATTCTCCTCGGCGTTGAAGACGATGGCGACATCTCTGGCGTCTGGCGGCCTGATATCGAAGAATGGGTGATCAACATCTGCCGCAACAATGTCGTGCCGCAGATCATTCCCGGTTACCAAAAGCTTTCCCTCGAAGGCAAGAACGTGGTTGTGCTCGATATTCCAGCCGGACTGGCGAAGCCGTATCATACACAAAAGGGCGATTACTACATTCGTGCGGGCAGCACGGCTCGCAAAGCTTCACGGGAAGAACTCTCGCGGCTGTTTCAGGATTCCGGCATGGTTCATTACGAGACCGCGCCAATACCCAATACGAGCTTGAAAGATTTGAATTGGCAAAGGCTGCTTGACTATTTTCTCAACTTGCACCCGGCACATCTCAATCTCGACGACGAAGATGAAACAAGCTGCAACCGGATGTTGCAAAATCTCGATATTTTGTCGCAAGCCGGCGGCTTAACCACTATTGTGGGTATGCTCATTTTTGGGCTACAACCGGAGCGTTATTTGCCGCAAAGCGAGGCGTTGTTTGCGCATTTTAAAGAAAATGAGATTGGCGATGCCCTGCTGGATCGAAAAAATCTCACTGGCCCGCTACCACAAATCATCGAAGATGCGCTACGGGTTTTGAATCTGAACTTGCAAAAGGCCTCAAAGATCGAGGGTGCGAAACGCGTCGAACAAGTCATTTTTCCTGACAAGGTTTTGAGAGAGGTCATGGTCAACGCTTTGATGCATCGTCGTTGGGGTCTGATGGGTAATGTAAGAATATTTTTATTTGAAGACCGCTTGCAAATCAGCAGCCCCGGTCGCCTGCCCAATGGGGTGACCGTCGAGAAAATGAAAGAATCCACCCACGTTCCGCGCAATCCTATTCTCATGAAATTTCTCCAGGATTACCAATTCGTCGAAAAGCTTGGCCGCGGCATACCAATGGTGTTACGTGAAATGCGCAAGCTTGCCGTACGGGAACCTGATTTAGTGGAAAGCGGGGAGGAGTTCATCGTCACGCTTTATCGCGATTAGATCCGCTAATTTATACATACACAACGCTCGAGCCGCAACGGGCGCAGCCAAAAGGTTACTTTGTATCTTCTCAATATTTCGGGAAGGTAACTCCCAAAAGTGTTACCCTAACCCAAGACTTTTTGAACCATGCCTAAAATAGGGACGGTTCACCTTACTGTGATAGCTTGCGGCTAAAAATTACCAGGTCGCCAGGTTCAAAGTTCAAGGTTCAAGGTTCAAGGTTGGTCACCTTGCGCTATTTGAACCGTGAACCCTGAACCGTGAACCCTTGGGCACTGGGTCCGTTCAATGGGAAT
Source organism: bacterium (assembly GCA_030019105.1). GTDB lineage: Bacteria > UBA9089 > JASEGY01 > JASEGY01 > JASEGY01 > JASEGY01. Next base: position 11,748 of record JASEGY010000061.1, read on the forward strand.
AGCGTAAGTTGTTAATGTTCAAGCTGATAGGTAGGGGGTGGCATGCTTTTTCACCCTCCCCCTCCAGATTGAAAGGCTTTAGTATTCTTGGGCAACTATAGGCATATTCAAACAGCTACCTGCTAATCTTCACTAAGTGGCAGGGGGACGCAACCCAAGGCTCCCTCTTATAAGTAATTGAGGGCAAAGGAGATATCCTTCCCATTGAACGGACCCAGTGCCACGAGGAAAAATTATAGAATATGATAAGGGTAGTCAGTTAGCCCGCTGGGGTGTAGGCTTTGGTGTTGGAAAAGGACATCTTACTATCGAATGTAGCTTCATAGACAAACAAGCCCAGCACGAGATCTGTAAAGCAAATTTTACAGGAGAGATTTCAGGAGGATTTGGAGACCGTTTTGAAATTGGGACTTCTATGATTTATGCTTGATTTTACTGGGCTTCAGCCGCAGGTGGCCGTCTGTATTGCCTTAAGAAGCGCTCTCATTTCTTATGACATTTTTGGCCCTGGCGACGCGGCCACGACTATGCTGCCAGGGCCCAATCATACCAGGTGACGGACAACTCCT
>JASEGY010000620.1 GCA_030019105.1 bacterium
ACCCAAAACTCCATCACCCCCTTTTTAATCAAGTCCCATTTTGAAAACGGTCTCATCAAGTCCCATTTTGAAAACGGTCTCTTTTTGTTTGTTCCCAATTTACCACCGAGCCACAAAAGCAGAAACAACTTAAGATGACTTTTCTTTGTGCCGCTGTGTCTCTGTGGTGAATTCCCAGCAAAGCTTGAAAAAAGAGTTCGCCAAAGGGAAAGTTAGGCGAATGACAAAAGGCAAGACAGCATTAAACATAGCATAATCACAGCCGGCCAGGACTTGGATGTCCTGGTAAATAAAGCAGACAGGAAGCACGAAAATGGAGTTTCAAAGTCGACAGGATGTTAAAAGAATAGCACAGAGCCGGATATTATCGGGGGCAAGCCGCAATCCGCAATCTGCAATCCGCATTCTGAAGGTCCTGGCCATTTTGGGTCTGCTCTTTAGGTCGAACTCAACTCCACTTGGGGGGATGGCAGAAGGGGAGATAGGAGGGGAATTTTATCCCTCTCGAGGGATAAAATTTATCTGTAATTCTGCATTTAAAGCCTGAGCTATTTTTCTGAGGGTAGCTAACGAATAGCGATCATACTCCGAATTCTCCATCCGGGTTATTACAGATTGAGTCGTTCCAATCTTTTGGGCTAGCTGAGCCCGGGTCAATTGCTGTTTTTGCCTGAGCTTAGCAATGCCAACAGCTACGGAGAGTTTCTTATATTTTTCGTGAAACATTTGGGCAAACTGAGAGTCTTCCAGTTTTTCGGTTAAGTGTTTATCAAAGCTTGTTTTTTCGTCCATTTTCACAAATTACCCTTTCTAATAATATAGTCTTTCATTCTTTTTACAGCTATATTTATCTCTCTTTGAGGTGTTTTTTGAGTTTTCTTGGTAAAGGCATGCAGCAAAATTACTTTCTTCCCAGTGAAACCGAAAAAGAAAACCCGATGAATATGGGCAGGACATTTAATCCTTAGCTCTTTTAATTTCTTAACGTTTGGTATAGATTTAGCAAAAGGAGCTGGTAAAAAGAGCCCTTCGTTTCTTAACATAGCCAGGTGTGCAAAAACTTCTGCTTGCTCTTCTATGTCATCAAGGCTATTAATAAATCCTTTGACGGGTTCGTTTCCAGTTTCTGTTTGGTAGTATTCAAGTTGCCACATTAGATTAACACCGTAAGATGGTGAAGGTTATTTTACTCACCTACTACTTACTTCTGGTTTTATTATAGCAGATAAAAACAGGTTTGTCAAAGGGAAAGTTAGGCGGATAGCAACAGGGAAGACAGCATTAAACATAGCATAATCACAGCAGGCCAGGAGACGGATGTCCTGGTAAATAAAGCAGACAGGAAGCACGAAAATGGAGTTTCAACGCCAACAGGATGTTAGAAGGATAGAACAGAGCCCGATATTATCAGGGGCATTCCGCAATCTGCAATCCATATCCCGCAATTCGCAACCCACAATCCGCAATCTGAAGGCCCTGCCCATTTTGAGGCTACTCTGGGCATTCTGCAATCTGCAATCTACGTTCCATAATCCGCAATCTGCAATCCGCAATCCGCAATCTGAATTGGGGCTGCTCTGGGGGTTGTTATTGGGCTTAATAAAGAAGCCTGTCAGAGTTGCAAGCTCTGTTAAACCTCAAGATTCCCTCCTGTTTCTATCTTCATCAAGACTTCTCGCCGGGATTAAAAAGCTGGTTCTGGGACTCGGAATTTGTTTTATATTTCTTCTGCTATTCAAAGGTGAACCCTTAGCCTTTGATCTCACTTCTCCAACCACTGGAACTTGCACCAATGCCACTACAGTAAGATTTGATTGGGGAGATTCCACCGGAGCTACTATTTATCTCCTGGATATCGGTGGAGATACAGTTACCCTCTCCGGCTCTCCTCCAAATTCATATTATACTATTACCCCGCAACATTTGCGTTGTCCGCGAGAATGTTACGATTGC
>JASEGY010000621.1 GCA_030019105.1 bacterium
GCCGTTTCCAGCTTCGTGTCCGTTTAGGTTTACCATAGCTCTGTTTCCAACGCCCACTCTAAAATTCCGTACATCGGGTTTTCCCCAATACGGCTTCAAACAGTAAGCACTTATCAGTTCGATTTTGAGCCTTCCTCATAGATATAGTGACTTAAGTTCTACCCCAACATACATCACTTTGTCTACCCGTTTGCTCAAACCTTCGGCCTCATTACTCGGTTCACTGCTGGGACTCTACCGAACCCTGTGTTATTATCCCTTTCAGGCAATCACAGGCAGCTTTCTCCCTTTCATAAGGCCACCTACGCCCAGAGGCCCTTTGCTCATAAATAAGGTTATGTTGTCCTTATCGTCATTGCTACTACGGCCTCATCCGCCAGACTGAATGGCTCTTCCTGATTTCCCTTTTAGGTTATACAGAAAGTCTTTGTCATTCAGGGTCATCCTGACTGCCATTCAGCCCTTCCCTAATTTGCCCGGTAGACATTGGATGATTGCCGTCACCCTCTACACCGAAGAGCCCATCACCCGCATATCCCGTCTCCTTCGATGATGGTAGTAGCCATTATCCCACCTGAACGGACTTGGCACTCTTAGTTAATCGCTTAACGATGTTTTAAACAGATGTTCGCTTTCGCTGCGGCCCTCATACTTGCTCACCCCACAAAATGGGACTTTTACTTCCGAGCTTTCCCCACAAAGGGTTACTCCTTCACAGAGTCGGATATAACTACAGTGGTAAAACGGGAATTCCACCGACAGGACTTTCACCTGCTTGACCTACCAGGTTTATAGGCTGCGCTCAGGTGCAGCGATTGGTTATGCCAAAACCTTCATTTTGTCATATAAAAATTCAGGCGCCAAATCTGCTCCATTATCCCACACAATTGTCTCTAAATCTGGGTCAACCTTGAAGGATTTGAACATTTCTATTTCTTTTAGAGGTTCAAATACCTCACCATAGAGTTCATCTTTCAGGTCGACCTTTCCTATGGCACCATCATTGAACCGAAGCCAGACTACATAATCGTGTAAATGTTTTGCTTCTTTAACATGCAGTATCATTTCTTACTCCAATGGCCGTATTTTTTCTAATGGTTTATTTTGTTTAACTAATTGCCAATTATTCAGTAGTTCTTCTTTGTGTAGTTTTCGCCATTCCTGCACCATAGACAAGGCTCGTTTAGACATGTTTCCCGTAACCTTTCCTGTTTCAATTTCAACAATAACTTCTTGATCTCCATATTTTGCATGAAAATGTGATGGTGTATGGTCTCGCCAATACATTGCGATTAAAATACCAAAGAATCGACTTATAACAGGCATTTTTGATATCTCCCCCCAATATACTTATTAAAGGGCATAACGAAGGATGTTGGCGAGGGCGAGTCAGCGCCCGAGGCAACGTATCGTTGGAGCGAAACTCAACATCCCTCGTTGCCGAAGGGCGCAGCCCTTCGGCAACATAATTTATTATCTTCCATAGATAATTTAATATAATTAAAACATAGCGCAAAAGATATTGTCAAGGGAAAAATCGATTTTTTCCCTTGACAAACAGTAAAAAAGTTTGTATAATATTATTATACTGCTTAAGTATAATTTAAAAGGAAGATATTTAGCCATGGATTTCCAGAATTTCCTCAGGACAAGACAGAACATCACTGATAAAAAAATTCCCTATTAACGCCAATATCAAAACTCAATTAACCAATAAAACTAACAATACCAACTAAATCTAAATCTTTCTTTTCAATTCTTTGAAATAAACAATAAGCTAAGCAAGTATAAAGACAACGAGATAAATATCCTAAAGGAGATCTAGCCGTAGAAGTTTCTATTTTTAGTCTACATTTTAAATTACAGAATACTCCCTCTATACGTTGTCTAAGTTTTAAAAGTTTATGTTGTTCTTTAGTAATAAGACGTTTCATATTCTTTTTAACACC
>JASEGY010000622.1 GCA_030019105.1 bacterium
AGGGTGGGCTTTGCCCACCGATTTCTGCAAACGCCTTTGTTGGTGGGCAAAGCCCACCCTACTTCCGCTAGTTCAGAATAGGAAGGAGAGGCTTTGTTCATCGTTTAGGCCAGTCGGGATAGAGGCCAGAGTCCACAGTGTCCACAGTGTCCACAGAAAGCAGCTTGCAGGCGCAGACAAATCGTAGACTGTCTTAGATTGGCCGAAATGATGAACAAGGCCAAAGGAGATTAACATGACAGATATTCATGAGGAAATGGCTGGGTTCTTAAGGGAGTATTATCACCAGTATGAGGGTGTGCCACCGGTTAAGAAGTTGATCAAGGAAATGCAGCAAAGGGTTGGCCAGGAAAAGTGGGATAACAGTTACCTTGAAGACTTTTATCCAGCCGGACCGGGTAGAAAACTCTGTGAAATGGCTGGTCTTCCGAAGACAGCGGGGGAACTCCAGAATGCTTCTACCTTTGGCGGCGGGGGTTTGATTTAAAAAAATCCCTCATTAGCCTGCATCACTGCCACCGACTCCTCATCCGGAGGTTTTGCTTCACTAAGGATGAACAAACCGTCTTCGGCAAGTTCCTCTCTACCTAAAGAAAAAATACTTTGACAAGCTGTAACCGTTATGGTAATATCATGTTTAGGAAAGGAGGTTTAAAATGGAAGAAGGAATATATACTTGGACACCCGTTGACAAACATGAAATGGTGGTGAAAGGGGAAGCCATTCGCAAAGCCATTGAGCATGAGTTGCTTCCCGATCATAAGGGGAAGGCAGTGGTTATAGATGTGGATAGCGGAGACTACTTCTTAGGAGAGACTGGCATCGAGGCCACAGATAAAGCGAAAAAGAAGTATCCGGATAAGATTTTTTATCTGGCAAGAATCGGAGCACGGGCTTACGTGTCCTTTAAGGGCTTAAGGTGAAAAGGGGCTTGATATGGTAGAAGGTTACGTGGATATATATGGTAGTCCAATGATCGATCTGGTTGTTGAAGGAAAGCTGAGTAAGGCAAAAGTCCCAGTGGTTGTAGATACGGGCTTTAATGGGGATCTTTGCCTTCCGATTCCGTTAGGGATTGACTTGGGTGTGCAATTGATTGATACGGCCCAGGTGGAGTTGGCCAATGGCTCTGTGAGCGAGGAATTAGTTTTTGCTGGAAGGGCCCAACTTGGTGAACGTGGCAAACCGGTAGAGATTTATCTTACTCGGTCGAAGGAAGCATTGATCGGAACAAGATTGCTTAGAGATGAGGTGCTCAGGATCGATTTTCGGTGTAGGGAATTGACAATTGAGTGAAGAGATCGTATTGGGTCATGATTCGAAACCTGAGGTTGCCTGCTTACAGGGCTTCTTTTCTTTCAATTCCTTTTCCCACTCAGCCAATTCTTCAAGGGAGGTCTCATCCATCAGTTGAGCCATCTGCCGGCTGGCTTTTGTCCAGAGCATTTGTGTAGCGCATTCTCCTGTCCGGCTACATTCTTTAGCTTCCTTCTCTACCCCGGCACAGAAGACAATCTCCATCGGCCCCTCAACTACCCGGAGCACATCACCGGCCTTGATTTCTGAGGCCGGCTTGCAGAGGCGATATCCACCATCAGGCCCCCGCATACTCTCCACCAATCCGGCTTTTCTTAATTGCACCAGAAGGTGCTCTACATAGGAAAAGGATACATTCTGCCTCTTTGAAATATCATTTACCGACAGACACTTGCCCTCTCCATGAATGGCCAGATCCAATATGAGCCTCAGCCCATACCTACCTTTTGTTGAAAGTCGCATCTTATTTAGCTCCCTAAGCTTCCTCGACTTATCTTTTCGGAATTTAAAAATCAGGTGGGATAACAACCACATTCTTAACTATAGCATATATGAACGAGTTTGTCAAGAAGAAGATGGCCCAAAATAGGATGAAGTTCCTGGAAAAACTCACTGCTTCTCATCCATCC
>JASEGY010000623.1 GCA_030019105.1 bacterium
GCAATCTGCAATCCAAAATTGGTTTGGTTGCGGCCAGAGGCCGCGCTAAGATATTATAATAAATGTAACCATAAAAGTCAAGGGTAAAAAAATGAGGTGAATGATGGATTCGGTAAACTTATGGATTGTTATTAGTGGCGGCGCCTTTGGTGGCCTATTACATGCCCTGTATCTGAATGAAAATAAGTTGCTCTTACCCACCCTGCGCCGGAACGGCCGAATTTATATAAATCTTGGGTTTGTGGGAGATATACTTTTAGGAATAGGCGCCGGCTTAGCTATCTTACTTTTCATTGCTCCTGATACTATGGCCAAGCAGATTGGATTATCTATCGTCTCGGGTTTTAGTGGAGGAGCATTACTGGGAAGCTTGATGAATAAGCTGGCTACAGAGTTGGAAAAAAAGAAGGTCGATAAATTAGAAAAACTGCTGGAGGACTATAATAAAAACCTTGAGAAAATCCAACAGGAATTAAAGAAAAAAGAAGGGGGGAAATAAATCATGACTGACTCACAAGAAAATCTAACAGAAGATACCAGAGAAACAAGAAAATTACTCAGGGAAATTACCAGGGCCAAGAGGCCTGAAGAGATGGAAGAGATTAGCGAGAAGATATTGGAACGCTTAGATAAAAAAACAGAGGCAATAATACAGTTAATCCGTGAAAGGAAGTGAAAAATGCCGCATCATATTCAAATCACTTCTAAGAAGGCTGTTCTGGTGGATAGTGGGGTAACCTTTGGATTCAAAGAGCCACTCAACATCAATGCCTTTCAGGCTGATATGGAACGGTTGGTACTCACCCGTTAGTACTTTGATTTAGAAAAAAGCAACTAATATGAGGATAGACATCTGTAGGAAAATCTCTGCGACCTCTGCGTGAGCTCTGCGTACTCTGCGTTAAAAAAAGTGACGTATCTCTTCTCGATTTAGCTTTTATGCAGGGCGTTGTATTTAATAGCACACGGATGACACGGATTTAACGGATTTGCACTGATTTTATCCGTGGTAATCCGTAGTATCCGTGTTATCCGTGTTCTATTAGATTTTCATAATCAAAGTAGTAGCGGATGAGCACCAGTTTTGCCGCTGGATCTATACCGCTCAGATAAATTGAGCCACTTTTGCTCACTTAAATTGAGCCACTCATCCAGAAGTTCCTGTAAAGTTTTTTTACTTTCCAAGTAGTAGTAGTCCAAGCACGAAGTGTAGTATTTGTAGACAGTTATAAAAGTTCATACGTATGAACTTGTTCAATTTACCTGAGCATAGCACATTTAGTAAAATTTATTAGTGGCTCAATTTATCTGAGCATACCCGGCTCAATTTTGCTGAGCGCTATAGTAAATTGGTTCGCAAGACACGTTATGGCGATATGTATGAAATTCGCACAAGCCTTGTGGGGCCAAACGGTGTTTCTCTTAAGATCGTCACAGTCTGGATGATAGAATGCAAATCTCAGCGAACAAAATTCATAACCTTATTTCCTGATAGGGAGGCTTGAAAATGGCATATCCACTTTTTACCCGCGTAGTATTACGAGAAGATTTTCCTGAATATCGGCTTTACCGTGGTGATGTAGCCACTATTGTTGATAAACATGAAGGCGAAGAAACAGGTTATTCCCTTGAAGTTTTCAATGCAGTTGGCGAAACCATAATAGTTGTTGAAGAATCTAAATTAGAACCGCTCAAGAAAAGTGAAATCTTTCACGTTCGACAACTTGATGAAGCCGTAGTTGCATAATGAGAAGGCCGCCGCCCTATTGGAGAAGGCAGTAACTGTTTTCGAGAAGCTCGGCGATGTGGTCAATGCCCCAAAGGCCCGCCTACTTCTGGAACAAGCCCGATCTGGGAGGAAGTAGGATATTGCCGCCCTGCTAAAAGAACTTGGTGGCCTATTTGCATTGCACAGACTGTCGAAACTGGGGACAAGCATTTACC
>JASEGY010000624.1 GCA_030019105.1 bacterium
TGAACCCTGAACTTTGAACCCTTTGGCTCTTACCCTTAGATTTGAAGAAGATACTAAATATCCTTATTTCATGGCTTTCAAAACATGGAGACAGTATTCCAGGCTTAAGAGTCGATTCCATTGGGCATCATAAGCAAAATTTTTATTTCGGGAAGATTTAAGGAAGTTTGAGGTTGCTTCTGCCTCAGTCAAACTTCGAATCCCCATTTTCGATGGATGCATGATTGCCTTTACCTTTTCATCCTGCCAGAGCTGTAATCGCGGAGATGAACGTTGGAAAAAGGTCTCAGATGTTTTTTTTCCGGTGAGGGCACGTCTGACTTTTGATATCCCCCTTCGGCCATAGCCCTTCAACATAGGCCAGAAACGATAAAAATTATTCCATTTTAAGGGTTGGGCCGGATATCCGCCTTCAAGCGGCACCTTAGCCAGACGGGGCTGAAATTCAGCTAACATCCCTGTGATCAACCGATTTCCCCGGCGAAGATGCCAATCGGTTTGAAGGACAGTCTCAAGCACAGAACGAAATTGAAAAGGTGAAACACACGGCCTCAGCCGCTCTGTGCTGCTGGCAATTTTCCCATACCAGCACCTCATCCGCATATATAGGTAAGCATTATCCATTTGGAAGGTGTTGGGAAAATCCTTCAGATCAGAATTGACCCTTCTAATTATACCGGCGAAATGTGAAACAAGATCAAGCCTCTCTTCAAATGCAAAGAGTGAAGGATCAAAATCATGGGCCGCATACCTCAACCGGGATAATTCCCGGGCATCCAGTTCCTGACAGTCGCCGGTATGGGGCAGGAGAAGCTCCCACCAGTACCCCCGGGCGACTTCACCAAAACTTCCGATTACACTTACGTCACAGCCCTCCTCTAATGTAAGCAGATGCCCCTGAAGGACTTTAGAATAATCTATAATATCGTATTCCCCATCAGTACAATAAAAGGCACTGGCCGCCTGTTCAAAGGATACAGGCTCTTTACAGGTAAAATGTAGATGAGGCACATTGAATATATTGGCGATATTACGTGAAACTGTAACATCCGCGCTTTCGGAAGAGCCGGATACGAAGGTGGCCGGTTTTATCCCTGAAGTGAGGAAAGCCGAAAATATGGCCCGGGAATCATACCCGCCGGTTAAATCACAAACAGGCCTGGAGGAGACCTTGGATATCTTCCTCACGGCATTACAAAGTGCTTCACCCAGCCCTATTACCGCGGATTTCCCTCTCAGGGAATCAGGCGCCAGATTCGAAATATGCCAATAACGTTCAACATTCTTAAGATTACCCTTTGAAAAACGATAAATCCTGGCCGGCTCAAGTCTTTTAACTTCTCTGAAAAAAGTTCTATCCTCATAAATGACCCCCGTGTAGAGAAATTCCTGACAACCTGCCGGATCAAGGGTATAGTTATCAAGACCAGCAAGAATCAGCGATGAATTGGAGAAAACAATAGAATCTTCCAGTCTGCGGATATAAGAATGCTGCGTGCCTGTAATATCAGTAATTACAATTAGTTCTTGTGTTCGGCCATCAGCGATTATGATGACGAAAGAGCCTTCAAGTTGGCGGCTCAAACCTTCAGCGCCTGTATCCAAATATTTGGAAAGCAAGCGAGATTCATCACCGCCGGCCAGCGAATCTGAATAAAACCAGAGACCGCTGCTCAGAAGCCAGCTTCCTGTTCCGGGGTCGCTTGTTATAACCGATCCTGAACCGTTTTTCCGCCTAAAAGAAGCGGCGCAAACCCAGTCTAAGTTTATCCTGCTTGAGGGGTCGCCAAATTGTGATTCAGCAATCGCCTCAAGTTTAAGTTGCCGGGCAAATAGCCGCTTTTCTTTTGAGCTGAAAGTTACTATAAAATTACTCATATTACGTATCCTCTTCAAAAGTCATGGTAGAACCCGTTCAGGTTGTCAGGTTCAGAG
>JASEGY010000625.1 GCA_030019105.1 bacterium
AATCAGTGTAAATCCGTTAAATCCGTGTCATCCGTGTGCTATTAAATAAGGAGCATCTATCCCCTTATTAGTTGCCTTTTTTCTAAATCAAAGTAGTAGCGGGTGAGTACTGACTCTTTTAGCAATAGGAGTTAATTCAATTCAGAGTCCAGTTGTTGAAAAACCATGTTCAATTCTTCCATGTTTTTTTGAGCCAGTTCTTTTTCAGAAGCGATTATAGGTACAGATTTCTCGAAATAATCTCCAGTAAATCTTAGAATCAAGGTAGCCTTGAACTTCGAGAAAAATATTTGGCCCGCTGCACCAACGTCCCCCATTTTCCCAAGACCTACTTTGGAAATCTCTGAGGCTGCTATTTCACTGCTTCTTCCATTGCTTTTCTGGCCAGGAGATTAGCCAATTCCTTTACCTTATTAGAAAGCTCATCTTCTATGGAGGTAAAGTCAACCTCTCCAGATATCCAAAAATCCTCCGTTTCTACATCAACTACTCGCACAGTGATGATGTAAAACTTATCAGATACCTGGCTGAAGCTGCCAATAAGCATTTTCGGGACTTTCAGATCTTTACCCATCTTTACCGCACAGGCCTCATCAATACAGACCGCAGCTTGATATCCCCGCTCTTCTAAAATCTCCTTCATCCGGAGCCTTTCCTTAACATTAAATACTCTGGTCTCAAGTAGCTTATTTGCTAAAAGATCAGTGGCAGTCAAAGCCAAATCCTCCGAAACTCCTCTAATGTCTAAGTAAGCTACAGCGATAGTGTATACTACCTCTTCTTGCTGGTCACCATCAACGATAAGGTCTGATTCTTTTCCTCTTATCCTTTTCCAAAGAACCTGTTTCTCTCTTTCCTGTCCAAACTTAAAGTTGGCCGAAACCCGGTGAACAGCCTCATATTTATGCCCCAGGCAAGCGTAATCAAGGTTAATCCCCCACCTTTTCAGACCAAATCCAAGAGCCGGCCCAAGCCCCTGGTCATAGCCTGCCCGAATACTCAGCGCATCCCAGGGTGAATACTCGCTGCCAAAGTGAAACTTAGCTTCCCGCTCGAAGTTTTTATCAATGTCCAATGCCAGAAGAAGATTGCCAAAAGCTTCCCCGGCAAAGCCTACCTTAATGTTCCTTGAAATAGCCTCTTCATTCTCTCCAGCATCACTGGAAGTCTTAGGCTGAATGATATTCTGCAGGTTTACCCCAAGGCTAAGGGTATCCAAAGGCTTAAATAGAAGGCCAATATCTACTCCATGGCCATCTCCATCAATCATCTTAAGGCTAATACCTCCTGAAAGAGCAGGGAGAAATAATCGGCTTCCAGAGAGAAACCAAGCATCGTTATTAGAACTAAACGTGTCCAGGGGTGCATTGAGCGAGTCTCTGCGTTCTATATCCTGGATTATCGAATGGAGGTATCCCAGGCCAACACTCCAGGATTGTTGAAATGGAAGGTGATAGCTACCAATAGTGTGGCGGCAGTCAGGAAAGGGTGAAGTTGACATAAGCATGACTTTTTGTTGGCGGACAAAGGCTGCCCCGGCCGGATTCCAGAAGATACCGCTTTCCGGGTCGGCCACCCCGGCTCTTCCCATGCCCAGAATCCTGGCATCAACAGCCAGATTCATAAGACTCCCCGGCAGCCCACCATCCTGCTTCTGGCCTGCCCGGGCAGATGTTACTATTATCAACCCCAAGAAGATTGCAAGAATTACCTGTTTCATTTTACCATCTTTTTTTATTCCACCGCAATCTTAACTATCTCCTTCTGCCCTCCGGCCTCAATCACACAGAAATACACCCCTATGCCTACCTTCTCACCTTCCCCGTTCTCACCATCCCAGGTTACTTCATTTGCTGTCCCTGCCTCCCCGGGTGGTGAATCAAACTCCTTGACTAACTCACCAATAGAATCATAAATCTTGATCTTAACCCTG
>JASEGY010000626.1 GCA_030019105.1 bacterium
GCCCCAAGTTATTGAGAAGGTACAAAATCGCAGATTATGCCCGCGTTGAGTATATGTGGGAATAAGGTAGAGGTAAAGGAGTCAGGAGCCGTCACCGTGGTGTGTTGTGGTCAGGATATGATCCTGGTAGAAGAATAATTTACTTTAAAGAGGAGGTTGTTATGGAACTAAAAGGAAGCAGAACCGAAAGGAACCTATTGGCTGCCTTTGCCGGCGAATCTCAGGCTCGTAACCGCTACACTTACTTTGCCGGCCAGGCGAAGAAAGAAGGTTATGAGCAGATTGCGGCCATCTTTTCTGAGACGGCGGATAATGAGAAGGAGCACGCTAAAAAGGAGTTTAAGTTTTTGCAGGGTGGTGAAGTAGAGATTACCGGCGTCTTCCCGGCCGGGGTGATTGGCACTACCTCTGAGAATCTTAAGGCTGCGGCGGCCGGTGAAAATCATGAGCATACTCAGATGTATCCCGAGTTTGCTCAAATAGCCCGGGAGGAAGGGTTCGATGAGATTGCCGGCGTCTTTGAGTCGATTGCTGTGGCAGAGAATGAGCATGAGAGACGGTATCTTGCCCTGCTTAAGAATGTAGACGAAGGCAAGGTCTTCCAAAAGAAGGCAGTAGTCAGGTGGAAATGCCGCAACTGCGGTTACATCCACGAGGGAACAGAAGCGCCGGAAGCATGTCCGGCCTGTGCCCATCCCCAGAGCTACTTTGAACTCTGGTGTCAGAATTATTAAATGCGAATTACGGATTACGGATTCCGAACCACGGATGACGGACGACGGACTACAGAGAAGGCTCTCGGATAAAAATGCTGCGCAGCACCGAATGGTGCGTAGCAGCATAGGGATAGTTCCTGGGGTTTTAACCCCAGGAACGGGTAACGATATTGGATGCACCCTGAAGGGGTGCGGTAATAGGCCGACGTACCGCGCCCCTTCAGGGCGCATTTCATCATCGACATCAGCTCCTGGGGTTGAAACCCTTGTCATTACCCACATCTCGTAAGTGGTGGGTTTTCAGCCCTGTAGGGACATCCGATAATAGCCCAGCGATTTATCGCTGGGAACAGATACGAGAAAAACCTCATAGTCCCGTAGGGGCCAAGTCAGCCCTGGGCGCCTATCGCTACCTGCTTATTTCCTGACTTGTTCGGGATGGATGGGATTATCTGAGGGGCCAAAGACAGCCATCAGGACCTGATAGCCGGTTTCAAGGAGGATGTCAATGCTTTTTTGGGATAATTTATCTTCAAGGGCATAACATTCTTCATCACTCCAGTCTGGTGGAGGATAGACAAAAATATTAGCATCTTCTGTCTCGTAGAGATGTGGCTCAATCACAACGTTGGCTTCAGGACATAGCTCCTTAATAAAGATACTAAAGTTGGTGACTTGTCTATCAATATCTAAAGCACTATCGGTGCTTTCATTAATAGCTGACATTTATTTATGACTCTGTTGATTTAATAGCTTTTTTGAGAGGTCGCTGCAACCGTAGCATATAGTTATTTATTGCAGTATTAGCATGTTGCAACTCAATTTTTAAGCCTGGGCAAAATTGGACTAAATCAACAGAATCATTTATCTCCTTTCTCTGACCAGGCTGACAAAGTTTCGTGCCCAGAATAAAAGCTGCTTAGCCCGCTTCTGGCTAATATCAGTTTGGCGGGACGGTTCAAAAATCGTCCATTTTCTTGTGAAACCTTGCGTTCTTTCTGGAGTTTAGGCTTTAGCCTTTCATAACTAATGAAATCCTAAAGGATTAACTCCGGAAAGTTAATGATAATTTTTAGCCGCAAGCTTTCACAGTAAGGTGAACCATCCCAGTTTGGCCATAGTCGGCGATATTTCGCCATTCTGAAGCCTTATTCAGGTATAGCTCTTAAGATAAATATTTTGGGGTAGGTGAATTCAAGATAGACTATGTA
>JASEGY010000627.1 GCA_030019105.1 bacterium
AATCAAAAACCCATATGGGTTTGTCATCATCCGGGGACCGAAGGTCCCTAAATTCATCCTTAACCTCGTTCAGAGGGAGTGAAGGGGTCAAGGGACTTTACTGTCTTATCGTATCTATCTCCTCAACAACCCCAAGGGGATCTCTTTCCTTAAGCCGTTCCAGATCCGAAAATTCCACCCCTTTCATCCCTTCAGATCTTAATCGAATACCAAACTTCCGGGGCTAATCGCTTCTTCTTCAAAACCTGCGTACCCTGTAAAGCTAATCTATTGCATTTAAACCGAATTCTTCAATTGCCTGATTTTATAGATACCACGATGTCTGAGAATCATCCCACACCCGAAGTCAAATTCGCCATCATCAAGGAAGCCTGGGCTGGCCGCAAGATTGCCCAAATCGCGAGAAAGTATAGGGTTTGTAGGGACTCCATCTACACCTGGATGCATACCGCTACTCAAGCTTGCCTCCATGCCCTCAGCCCCCAAAAGCGAGGCCCCAAGTTTAAAAAGCTTTTAAAGACCGAAGAAGTCATCCTTTCCCTTGAGCAGAAAGTGTCCGATCTTGAAAGTGAAATAAATACATTATCACATGATTCACATACAATTCCTTCTGTCAAATATGCCAAGTTAGTTCGTCCTGATCGCTGCCCCCATTGCGGCCATACCCGGATTCTGCTCAATGGCTATTATCCGGTTAAAGGAGCAGAGGGCACTTTCGTAGATATCCCGAGGTTCATTTGCAAACAGTGTCGTAAACGCGTCTATTCCTAACCCCAGAGGCCCAAATATTGAGGAATCTCTTTCCCTCTCAGCGGCGACCTGGAATTGCATTAAATCTGGCAGCTTGATCATGATGGGTTAAGCACTTGAGTCTTCTTCCCTGGAAATAAATTTATAAATAATTTTCTTCCATTTTCTTCGTTCTGTTTTCCCCACCTTTCTTTATCAAAATTCACAAAGCTTCCGTTTTCTTCTACCATTGACCCAAGGAGACTCAAGGTCAATGGAGCCAATAAAAAAGAAAAGCTGCCGTTATTGCAAGAAGTTATTCTGGCCGGATCCTCACAATGCCACACGTCAGGAATACTGCCTCGAACCAGAATGCCGCAGGGCCAGTAAAGCTGACAGCCAAAAGCGTTGGACGGAAAAGCCAGAGAATCGGGACTATTTTTGCGGACCTACAAATGTTCAACGCGTACAAGAGTGGCGAAAGAATCATCCGGGCTACTGGCGCAGAAAATCCAAAAAAACGATCAATGCGTTACAAGAGACCTTAAATCAGCAACCTCCTGAAAACATGGATACAGCCGATCTGCCCTCCGATGCGTTACAAGATATCTTAAACGTACAACATATTGTTTTATTAGGATTAATAGCCAACTTTACGGGATCTGCGTTACAAGATGACATAGGGATAACCGTCCGCCGTTTGCTACAATTGGGGCAAGATGTACTTAATAATTCTACTCACAGCAAAGGAGGACAACATGGTATCGAAACAGCCCATCTTTCCCGAAGGGGTCCGCCAGGTACCCAAGCAGTTCAGTTGGCTTGATCACCGTCTGGTTCGTGACCATCATATCGAACAGTGCAGCCATCCGGCAGCGGCGCTGTATCTGTTTTTGGTCACCGTCGGCGATGCCAGGGGACTGAGCTATTACGCGGATGATTCGATTATGAAGCATCTTTCCATGGATCACATCATTCTGGAGAAAGCCAGGCAAAACCTTATGCGCATCGGCCTGATTGCTTGGCAAAAGCCTTTGTATCAGGTGCTGTCCCTGGACATCTCTGAAAAAAGAGCCGCTTCACGATCCGTTATGGACAAGCCCCTTTCCCTGGGGGACATTCTCAAACGGGCAATGGGAGGGACGCCACATGATTGATTATGAAACCTTCATGCAAATTAAAA
>JASEGY010000628.1 GCA_030019105.1 bacterium
ATAGCCTATCTTGAATTCGCTTACCCCAAAATATTTATCTTAAGAGCTATAGTTCAGTTTCGAAAGGGGGTATAACAACTGTGGCAAATTTAAAAAGGGCGATTTCAATCGAGGAATCACTTTTCAAAGACATCGATCAGCTCGCCCACCAGATGCATATATCACGGAGCCAATTGTTTGCAATAGCAACGAGAGATTTTGTTCAAAGGCAGCAGAATCGACAGTTTCTTCAGCAAATAAACAGCGCATATAATGATATGCCTGACTCGGAAGAGGAAAAGTGGCAGCAGCAGGTGAGAACTCGACAGCGAAGACTTGTCGAGGAACAGCCTTCGTCACGGTAGATATAATGCAATATTCTTCTTTGCTTAGATGGAATAAAACTGACCAACTTTTTGTTGTAATTGATGCGGCGAATCTTGAGAAGAGCGCGCAGTCGCTAAATATGAAAGTTCATTATTTTGATATAAGGAAGTTCAAAGACTATATATTAAAACCAGTGGAGAAATAAAAAAGCCCGTCTTTTCCTGTCTGTCAGCAGGCAGGTCAACGGGCGGTAGAAACAGTCTTTCAACTGCATAATAAGTATATCATTTTAACAGCTTGTTGTCAAGAGAAATTTTGCGGCCTATGCAATTAGGATAAGCCGTTGAATTAGATTGCCTATCCTGAGTTTTTGTAGGCCGGTAACTGGTGATTAGTAGCCATCTAACCAGTTACTATAGCTCTTAAGATAAATATTTTGGGGTAAGCGAATTCAAGATAGGCTATGTAGCTTTCGGAGTTAATCCTTTAGGATTTCATTAGTTATGAAAGGCTAAAGCCTGAACTCCAAAGGATAGCCAACCCCAAAATCTTTTTCTTAACCACTATATCTAACCAGTTGCCATGCATGGAGTTTTAAACATAAACAAGGAAGCGGGGATGACCTCTTTTGATGTTGTTTCTGCGGTCAAGAGATTGCTGAAGCTAAAACGGGTCGGACATACCGGCACCCTTGATCCGGAAGCAACCGGGGTGCTGGTTGTTTGCTTAGGTAAGGCAACTAAAATTATCCCTTTCCTTAATCTGGAAAAGAAAGAATACTTGGCTAAATTAAAACTTGGGATAAAGACAACGACTCAGGATAAGTGGGGAGAGATAACTGAATCTATTCCCGGGGTTGTGGTGAATGAGGCCCGGGTTAAAAGTGTGATGAAGACCTTTGTGGGGGAGATAGAACAGATCCCGCCGATGTATTCTGCCCTTCATCACCAGGGGGAAAGGCTTTATAAGCTGGCCAGAGAAGGCCTGGAGGTAGAACGGCGTCCGAGGAAGGTCAATATTTATGAATTGGTCTATCTGGGATTAAGTGGCGGGCCGAGCCGGCCTGGCAGTTCTCATCCTGAGGTGACCTTTCGGGCAGTAGTCAGCACGGGAACTTATCTGCGAACCCTTTGCGCCGACATGGGAGATGCCCTGGGGTCGGGAGGACATCTTAGCTTTCTTACCCGAACCAGGGTAGGCGCGTTTAAATTGGCGGAAGCAGTTACTCTTTCTCAACTAAAAGAAGCTAAGGAAGCAGGAAATATCACCGGCCTGATTTATTCTATGGATGAAGCCCTATCTTTTCTGCCGGTGGTGAAGACAACGCTGACAGAGGCCAAACTTATCTCTCATGGACGACCTATAGAATACGGAATGCGGAATGCGGAATGCGGAGTGCATGCTTTACCCGATAGCAGTTTAGTTAGAGTCCACAGCCCAACCGGGCAGCTTCTGGCCGTAGGGAAGGTGAATGCCCTGGAGGAGGATGTCTTAATCCGGCCGGTAAGGGTGTTCGTTTGAATTGCTGGAAAAGAAGAGATACTCAGCACGGTCATAAATAGTGATTTTGAATAGGTTGTAAGTTGTAGGTTGT
>JASEGY010000629.1 GCA_030019105.1 bacterium
ACCCTGAACTTTGAACCCTTTGGCTCTTACCCTTAGATTTGAAGAGGATACAAAATATCTTGAAAAAAATAGAGGAATTGCACTTCGGCAATCCGCAGGATGTCAGGCGAAATTTTGAGAATAAGGAAGGCTAACTATGCGAAGAACGCTTGCTTTTTCGATGCTTTTAGTAGCGCTCAGCGCTTGCTCGATGGTTAATGGAAAATCTGAACAGAACAAAGAGACGGAGAAGACATCAACGCAGCCCGGTGTATCATCCAACCCCGGTGTGCCGGCCAAAGAGATTATTCGATTCAAGACCTTCAGCTACATTGACAAACAAGGCATCGGTATTGAAGCTTTTCGGATGCTCATCCCATCAGACTGGCAGTTTGAAGGTGAAATCAAATGGGTATTAGACAATCCTGGTATGTCTGCTGTAGCAGGTTTTCGAGTCCGTAATACCAGGGGGATGGAGGAATTTGAAGTATTTCCCAACCAGCCATTTTTCTGGACTAACAACCGGATGATACTTTCCATGTTTCCTAAAGGAATAGCAGAAATATTTAGGAGGGAGGATATATTTTATGCTTGAAGCAAGTTTTATTCGAGAAAATTTGGATTCAGTCAGGGCTTCTTTAAAAGACCGGGGAAGTGAAGATAACTTAGACTATTTTCTGGAACTTGACCGGAAAAGAAGAGATGCCTTGACCACAGTTGAGAATCTAAAGGCGGAAAGAAATAAGGCTACTCAAGAGATCGGTCGGCGCAAAAAAGCGGGTGAACCGGCCGAAGATATGGTCAGACAGATGAGGGAGCTTGGCGACCGGATAAAAGACCTGGATGAAGAGGTCAGGGGTATTGAGCTCGAACTCAGGAACATCCTTTTGAATATACCTAATATCCCCCACGCTACTGTTCCCAGGGGTAAAGATGAGACTGACAATCCGGAGGTGAAAAAATGGGGAGAGAAGCCTGAGTTTTCTTTTATCCCGAAATCTCATGTGGAAATAGGCGAAGATTTGGGCATCCTCGATTTTGAAAGGGGGGCCAGGATCACCGGGGCTCGATTTACTCTCCTCTGGGGGGCAGGGAGCAGGTTGGAACGGGCCTTGATAAATTTTATGCTCGATATTCATACCAAAGAGCACGGCTACATTGAAGTATTGCCGCCATTTATGGCTAATTCAGCCAGTATGACCGGAACAGGTCAATTGCCCAAGTTTGCGGAAGACCTCTTCAAATGCGAGAACTGGGATTATTACCTTGTCCCCACGGCTGAGGTTCCGGTAACCAATATCCATCAGGATGAAATCCTGGCCGGAGAAGATCTGCCTAAATACTACACGGCCTATACCCCCTGCTTTCGAGCTGAAGCCGGCTCTCATGGAAAGGATACCCGTGGGCTTATTCGCCAGCACCAGTTTAATAAGGTTGAACTGGTTAAGTTTAGCAGACCGGAAGATTCATACCATGAGTTGGAGAAACTTTTGCTTAATGCCGAAGAAATCCTGAAGAGGCTAAAACTTCACTACCGGGTTGTTTCTCTATGCACTGGAGACCTGGGCTTTTCTGCGGCCAAGACTTACGATATCGAGGTCTGGATTCCCTCTCAGGACACCTATCGCGAAATATCTTCCTGCTCCAATTTTGAAGATTTCCAGGCCAGGCGGGCCAATATCCGCTATCGTCCCCAAAAGGGCGGTAAGACAAGTTTCCTGCACACCTTAAACGGCTCCGGCTTAGCCGTAGGCCGAACCCTGGTGGCTATCCTGGAAAACTATCAGCAGAAGGACGGAAGCGTTCTTATCCCTGATGCCCTGAAACCTTATATGGATGGAAGGGAGAGCATAGCCAAATAGCCAAATTGGCCTTGTTCATCGTTTCGGCCACTCAAGTCGAAAATGGGAAATGGGAAATT